>CAYNIU010000105.1:0-7959 GCA_964397365.1 uncultured Methylomarinum sp.
ATATTTGACGAAAGAGTATACTCCTCTACCATAACATCAGCGCTCGGTGTCCTATATTCTCAGTGAAGGGTAACATTGAGAACCCAAATTCACTTATAAAATCTTGCACATATTTGTGATGAGTTTTATTCTTAGCTCCTTGAAGAAGTTCCATATAGCTCTGAATTGAAAGGTGTCTATCTTCATCCTTCTCAATAAGCTTGGCTGCCTTCTCACTCCCCCTTTGAACCCATATCAAAAATCGGTATCAAAAATCATGACGTGGCTTTTTCAAGCTTTCTATCTCTTCAAATACTGCTATTTCTGGCTCACTTCACATTCCAAAAAAAGAGTGATCTTTGACTTCCAGTTCCGACCTTCCTCTAGCAGGTTTTATTATGCCTTTAACTTTACCGTGATAAAGAACTGTAACGCTCTCGTTTATCAAGAGCTTTCAGAATATCATTTGTCTTATACCTCAGATCTACTATAGATGCCTTCATAACCACCTCAGAAATAATTCGCAATATGCCTATACATTCTAGTCATTTGTACGCACACATTAAGAACCCATTTTCTCTATTTGATTCAGATGGTTACACCTATGGTAAGTTTCTTTAATACATAATGACCTTATTTATTAACGGGTCTATTTCAATTTTTTTAACGCCCTATTTTATACGCTTATGGCGTATATTCATTTTCCAACAGCTTGGCATGTGCTGCGGCCAATCTGGCTACGGGAATACGCGGCGCTGAACAGGACACATAATTCAAACCGATATGATGACAGAAACGGATTGATTGTGGATGACCACCTTGTTCGCCACAAATACCGATACGTATATCAGGGCGCGTTTGGCGAGCCAGATCAACCGTGATCTTCATCAGATTACCAACGCCTTTAACATCAAGGATTTCAAAAGGGTTGTCTTGCAACAACCCTGATTCATTGTATAAAGGCAGAAATTTGTTTTCCGCATCTTCTCGTGAAAATGAAAAAGTAGCTTGTGTCAGGTCATTGGTGCCAAATGAAAAAAACTGGGCGTACTGGGCAAGTTCACCTGCACGGGTACAGGCTCTGACCGTTTCGATCATAGAACCAAATTTAAAATCGAGTTTAATCCGGTAATACTCTTCTACTTCCTGTCGAACCTGATCAACAATTCCTTTAACTTTTTTCAGTTCCTGGGATGTGATAACTTGCGGCACCATGATTTCAGGCTGTATTGGAATTCTTTGTTTAACACACAATGCAGCCGCTTCCAGTATGGAACGGATTTGCATCCGGTAGATTTCCGGATAGCTCATGCCCAAGCGTACTCCCCGATGACCTAACATAGGATTTACCTCGTAAAGTTCGCGGACTTTTTTGAGCATTAATTCTTTCTTAGTAATGGCATCATTAATTACTTCATCAGTCAAATGAACAAATGGCGGGGGAAGCGATTCGTGTGTTCCCAACATCTCTAATGTAACTTTTTGTCCTTTGATAATTTTGCCATAAAGCTGTAATGCATCAATTTCTTCAAGTAATTGCTGCTCACTGGGCAGGAACTCATGCATTGGAGGATCAAGCAACCGCACGGTAACCGGATTTGGAGACATCGCTGCAAACAATTGCTGAAAATCATCACGTTGAATTGGGAATAATTTTGCCAGAGCCATTTCCCTGGCTTCCACGTTACCGGCGATAATCATATCAATCACTAACGGCAAGCGCTCGGAAGCATTAAACATCCGTTCTGTACGGCATAGACCGATACCTGCTGCGCCATAGTCGGCCGCAAGTTTAGCGCCATCAGGAGTATCGGCATTAGCGTGTACTTTAAGCTCGGCAATATCATCAGCCCAGCCTAGCAAGGTTTTCAACTCATTGGAAAAAGACGGCGCAATAGTCGCTATTCGACCCAGATAAATATTCCCGGTACTGCCGTCTATAGTTATTAAATCACCTTCCCGGATATGCACATCACCGACAATGGCCAGGCGCATTTTAACATCAACGGCAATGTCTTCCGCCCCGGCCACACAGGCTTTACCCATGCCACGGGCAACCACAGCTGCATGAGAGGTTTTACCGCCGCGACTGGTGAGAATGCCCTGCGCGGTGAAAAACCCATGAATATCTTCCGGCTTGGTTTCTTCCCGCACCAGAATGACCTTTTCACCGGACAACCCCAACCGTTCCGCTGTATCGGCATCAAATACGCATTGCCCACAGGCAGCGCCCGGTGAAGCCGGTAAACCCTGAGCCAATGGTCGATTATTGTGGTCAGGTGCCAATTGCGGATGCAGTAATTGCTCCAATAATTCCGGGTTAATACGTAATAGCGCCTGTGCTTTGCTAATCAGGCCTTCCGCCACCATTTCCACCGAAGTTCGAACCATAGCCACTGCATTCATTTTGCCGTTGCGAGTTTGCAGGCAATACAGAACGCCACGTTCTATGGTGTATTCATAATCCTGGACTTCCTTGTAATGATTTTCCAGTTTATTTCGCAAATCGACCAGTTGTTGATAGAGATCCGGCATTTCATGAGCCAGCTCATGAACCGGCTTAGGTGTTCTGATACCGGCGACAACATCTTCACCTTGGGCATTAACCAGATATTCGCCATACATTTCATTACAACCGGTGCCTGGGTTACGAGTAAAACCGACACCGGTAGCACAGTCATCACCCATATTGCCAAATACCATAGTAACAATGTTCACAGCAGTGCCATTGGCCATATCAGCAGTAATGTTAAACTCCCGACGATAATCCAGCGCCCGTTTGCCCATCCAGGAAGCAAAAACTGCTTTGATGGATAATTCCAGCTGTTCATAAACATCTTCAGGGAAAGGCTGGCCGGTTTCGTCATAAACCACTTGCAAAAACAAGTCACTGATTTCCTGCAGTTGATCGCAGTTTAAAGCAACATCGGCTTTGATGCCAGCTTGACGTTTGACATTGTTAAAATGGACATCAAATTTTTCATCATCAATATTCAATGCAACTTTACCAAACAATTGAATAAAGCGACGGTAGGCATCATAGACGAAACGAGGATCGCCGGTCAGTTCAAGCAAACCATTCAAAGTTTGCTTATTCAGACCCAGATTCAGAATGGTATCCATCATTCCGGGCATGGACATAGCTGCGCCTGATCGTACCGAAACCAGCAACGGCTCAGAAAGACCACCAAACTGTTTGCCGGTTTGTTTTTCAATTTCCACAACTTGCTGACGCACCTCATCCATTAAGCCTTCAGGTAACTTACCCTGTTCCAAATATTGCAAACAAGTTTCTGTAGTTATCACAAAACCCGGTGGAACATTAAGCCCAATTTGCGTCATTTCACAAAGATTGGCGCCTTTCCCGCCTAATAATGCTTTGTTTTTTCCATCGCCTTTATAAAATGAATAGCTGTATGGTAAGGTCATTGATTTTCCTGATTTTTGATTAATAACTAGGAGGCTGTCGGATTATGGAGATTCTGCTACGGTCGCCTCCTAGCGCCCTTTATGCTAATTAGTAATTCTGTACTTTTAGATTATTGTTAGGCTCGCAGTGCATACACGATTCTACTTTTAAAGCCTCAAACCCAAAGCATTCCTCTACTTGGCAAGTAATCTGCTAGAATCAATAGCATTTGTACCGTTTTTTGAAGTATTTTACAAGACGGGTTTTGATATGTTAGTTGAGGAATACTGTAATGAATCCCCCTGATGTTGTCATTGTGGGAGCCGGCGCCTCCGGGCTGATGTGTGCTATTGAAGCGGGTAAACGCGGTCGCAGAGTATTGGTACTGGATCATGCCAAAAGGGCTGGAAAAAAAATACTGATGTCTGGTGGTGGTCGTTGCAATTTCACTAATTATTCCGTTGAACCAGAAAATTTTATTTCTCAAAACCCGCATTTTTGTAAGTCAGCTTTGAACCGTTTCACACAGTGGGATTTTTTAAGCTTAATTGATCGCTACAACATTCCATTTCATGAGCGGGATCATGGTCAGCTGTTTTGTGACAACAGCGCTAAAGATATACTCAATATGCTATTGAGTGAATGCCGTCAATATGGTGTAAAGCTGCAGTTAAATTGCAAAATAGAACAAGTACAAAGAGCAGAAACAGACGACTTTGTTTTAACAACCAATAAAGGAGAAATAAGCTGTCAATCGCTTGTTATTGCCACAGGTGGCTTATCTATCCCCAAAATGGGCGCAACGCCTTTTGGTTACCAATTGGCCGAGCAGTTCGGTATTGATGTGGTATCGACCCGCGCCGGTCTGGTTCCGTTTACCTGGCAAGATATTGATAAGGAAAGATTTACCGATCTTTCAGGAATTGCGGTGCTGTGTGCGGTCAGTCATTCTCAAATCAGTTTCAGAGAAAATATATTGTTTACCCATAGAGGCCTGAGTGGCCCCGCAATTTTGCAACTTTCATCCTATTGGCAACCGGGAAAAGCCATTATAATTGATTTACTGCCAGGGTTAGACCTGGAACAGACACTTAAAAGCAAACGCCAACACAATGTTAACTTGAAAGTTAAAATTGCGCTTACTGAATGGTTACCCAAACGACTGCTGACAACCTTGGTTCCAGGTAAATTATTGGAATTGTCGTTACAGAATTGTTCCGACCAACAGATTAAACAAATCAGCGGGCATATTCACCGCTGGACAGTCAAGCCAAACGCTACAGAAGGTTATAGAACTGCTGAGGTAACCGTTGGCGGAATCAATTGCGATACGCTGTCTTCCAAAACAATGGAAAGTCTGAAAATATCCGGTTTATATTTTGTGGGGGAAGTTTTAGATGTTACCGGCTGGTTGGGTGGCTATAATTTTCAGTGGGCCTGGGCTTCCGGCTGGTGTGCTGGACAGTATGTTTAACCCCATGATTTTGATCCGACAATCGCTTCTAATAAACGCTGACGTCAGACCAAGTAAAATATTACATCTTAAGGAACACTGCATTCCTTTCTGCTCTGTAAACCGTAACGAGCAATTGAAGCAATTTCTTCATCACTATCATGAATAAATTGTTCTAAATGATATCCACGTTTTACAACTGTAAATCGTACAAATTCATTGTTATCATTTTTTAGTATGTCCAGTAACCGTTCATCCTCACAATATTTTGCCACCGTAGCGCGCACTCGCCAGTTTTTATCATATACCAATTGATCATGTCCCACTTTCTTACGCGCAACGGCTGTTCTGACCAATACCGACTTATCCTTCACTAACGCCTGCAGGGCAAAACACCGATCAACTGACTCCAGGCGAACATACTCCTGTTTTTCCTTGACAATATCCTGTTCATTATACAATTTACCATCAATCACTACGGTATCCATATATCCTCTTAAATCAAACCCAACATTCAATATCTTAATTCAAATAACAACTTACAACTTGTTAATTTTTAATAATTGTGAGAACCATCACTTTAGCCCTAATAATGCGGTGGTGTTTCATCAAGCCGATCCATTATCAAATCAGAACCTGATAAATTTTTTATCTTGTCATACAATAACTTACACGTCTCCTCCAATTTTCCTATCTGATCTTGCTGTCTGGCAACAACTCTATTCAAACTCTCTATCAATTCTTCCTGATAAGCCACTTTGATTTCCAGCTCTATAATTCTTTCTTCACTCATTCCATTCCTATAATCTGTTTTATCCAACACATTCAGTTTATAGATATTTTTATATTTGCTCAATATGTTAACAACAATGCAAAAATAAGCCATAATCACTAATTCCGTTTCATTCTTACCCGAATTACACTATATATTCACCGGATTTTGAGTTAATCGTGTAGTATTCTGATAATGAACAGTCTATTGATCCACTAAACATGGCCACATTATTTTTTTCACTACGCGGCGTTCCAGAAGATGAAAGCGAAGATGTCCGCGAACTATTATCTGAAAATGAAATTGATTTCTATGAAACTTCAGCAGGAAACTGGGGAATGTCAATGCCTGCAATATGGATAAAAAATAAAAATGACTTACCCAAAGCCATTGAACTACTGAATGACTATCAACATAAACGCTGTATTGAACAACGAGCGCTTTATAATCAACTAAAAAAAGACGGTAGACACAAACGCATATCTGACGTGTTTCGGGAAAAACCGGTGCAATTTTTAAGCTATACCGGCTTTATAATTTTTATTTTTTATTTTTCTATTAAACTGCTTTTTGAATTGGGCTTGTAACAGTCATCCAAACAACAGGCATAAGGGTCAGATCTTACATTTTACATTTATATACTCAAGGCAAGACCTGACACTTTTCCTCTTTTCCATCCGACCGGACATTTTGCAAACCTGAATCTGAACTACCTGAAAAATAAAAAGTCTACAATGGTGGAGATAGTAGACGGTAATGACTGAGAAGCCTGAAAACTAATGGGTAGCACCGTGGCAACACACCAGGGCATCGACTCTAAAGAGTTGCAGTGGTTTTGAAAGCCAATCAGCATTACCGCTTTTTTTTATCACACCAAAATAATTCATTTTGTAACTACAATCTATAAACTCGTTATTTTGCTAAACGTTCTGAAATACGCTTGTACGTTTCTTTAAGTTCGTCACCAATAACTTTTGTGACATGAATCAGTTCAGTGCCGGTCTCTTTGGTATCATCAGTAATCACTCCCAGGGTATCAATAAACCGCTCCCATTGTTTTTCCGCCTTTTGCCACTCTTCTTTAGCTTCCATACCGGCAAGGTGGATTTGCACTTCAATTTCATCTCGTTGCTGTTTTAATGCTTCTGTTAATTCATCAAATTCTTTTTTTACGTCCATTACCCTATCCCCTAAAAATAATAGGACATAACATGCATTCCAGTTATGTCATATTCAGTTGGAATCAAACCTTATCTAAAATGAAAAGGTGTAAAATCGTCATTATTATGTTGTTTACATGACAGGAACTGGTATTTTTTATTCTCTATACTGACAATGACAGCTTCTAAATTAGCGCTTCGACTACAGCGAGTTCCTTTTGCAGTTGTCCCTTGGCATTGCTCTACATTTTGCGTCAAATCCGTAACATCGTCCAAATCACGATGTTCCATTGATTTGTTTTCCTTTTGTTGAGGCAATTTTTCTTCATCACTATGACTGACACTCTGTTTTTGAACAGTTGCTTCGGCAATCAATTTTTTCCTGAAAACAAACAGTACAATTAACAATATTATTAACGGCCAATAAGGAGAGCCGGAAGTTCCTGCATTTTCAACAGCCCATGCTGAACCAGCGTTTAAATGTAACATTAATAATATCAATGCATTGCTTAAGAGTTTCTGTATTTTCATTGTTTTTTCCTCTTTTTAAATTGATTCAGATATTTCGACTATTCATCTAAAACAGGAAGTTACAAAATGCGTCATCTCGAATATTATGCCTAACCTTTAAAAAAAGAAGGATTTGTTTTTTCTTTAGGCTATTCTTCATTTTCATGGTAATAACTGCCTCGCCCTAAATGGGATAGCTTGAATTTTCTATTACAATATCCTTTTCTGTTAAGTTCAAGTAATCTTTGGATTAAAGTTGGCCTGTCATAATGACTTGTCCTGTAGTCCCATCATAAACGCAGCTAAACATCAAACTCAATATTCTCAGCGCCTTGCAATATTAAAAAATGTTTACCCTTTGCGCGTGAAATCAAAATTACACCTGCTTGTTTGGCCATATCCAAGCCCATTTGGGTGGCGCCGGAACGGGATAATAAAACAGGAATACTCATTTGTGATACTTTAATAACCATTTCCGAAGTCAAACGTCCGGTCGTATAAAAAATTTTATTTTCCCCTTCAATATTATTCAGCCACATATGACCCGCGATGGTATCCACCGCGTTGTGGCGGCCGACATCTTCGACAAAAAAATCAATACGGTCTCCAGTGCATAAAGCACAACCATGTACTGCACCGGCCTTCTTATACACTTCATTATGATTTTTTAATGAAT
>CAYNIU010000106.1:0-7783 GCA_964397365.1 uncultured Methylomarinum sp.
ACATTACCCGATATTCATGGTGATGCATTGCATCCAAAAGCCTGGGAGCAGCTTATGTTAGATAGCTGTTTGTTTGCAAAAAAGACGCTCAAACACAATGGCATTTTTGCGTTTTTTATTGACTGGCGCAACTTGGGTGCATTGCAGGAAATTATCGCATCATCAGGTCTGCAACTGCATGGCGTAGCTGTTTGGGATAAAAAGAATGGTCGGCCGTTTAAAAACGGGTTTCGCCTGCAAACTGAGTATTTAATCTGGGCGACAAAAGGACATGTTCCAAAACGGGAAAAACCAGTTTATTTGCCAGGCGTATTACGTCACACCACGATGTCGGCTAATAAAGCCCATATCACTCAAAAACCAGACGCATTGATGGACCAAATTATGGAAATATGCCCGGAAGGCGGAACTGTTTTAGATATGTTTATGGGATCAGGGTCAACAGGGGTTGCTGCTCTAAAAAGCGACAGAAAATTTATCGGTATTGAATCGGTTCCAGACTATTTTGACGTGGCTATCAAACGCTGCGAGGATTGCCTATATAATGATAGAGATTAAAATCAACGACAACCAGGTTCTTCAGGCACTCGCAAATCTTCAGCAACATACTGCTGACCTCAGCCCGGCACTTAGAAAAATCGGTGAAGACCTAACCGAATCAACCAAACAACGATTTGCTGGCAGAAAAGGTCCTGACGGAAATCCCTGGAAACAAAACAGCCCGGTTACTATTCAACGGAAAGGCCGGGACTTTCCGTTGACCGGTGAAACAGGTGTGCTTGGGGATACAATTAACTATCAATTAACCGGCAACGACACATTTAAGCCAGATTGGATGATTTTTTGTTGCATATTATGAAACTTTTTTTTATTTTCCATTTCAGTTAGTTTCATTTTGTTCCGTTTTATTTCTATTTATCTATCTCCTGATCAGTATACACAATCGCTCCCTTGTGATTCCTGCCATTAATGGTGTTTGCGCCCCAATCGCGGTAACGTTTTCTATAGGTTCTTGTTTTGATTTTTCAAATGTGTATAAAGAGTAGCGTCTGTACGCTTGTTGGCCGGGATATATTTGCTGTTGCAGTGCTACGATATCGTCAAAAAAAGCAAATAAAAATCTGTTTAACTTAATTTTACACAAAACCATATATATCAATAGGTTATTCTATAATTATGATGAGCGATCTGGCTTTTTCAGAGTGGCTCAACAATTTCAAAGTATCCGATTTAAAGTTGAGTGTTAGAATAATGCTATTCAGACGTGTGTTGCCAGAAAATACACAATAAAAATCTATTTGAAAGAGGAGCTTATGCGTAACTGGAGACTGCTGCCTGCTTTAGTAGGCGCAACAATTGTTATTGCTGTCATTTTATATGTTGCATTTTACTTCTTTTTTCTCGACCTGTTTGTTGATTTGTGGTGGTTCCGTTCTCTTCAGTTTGAAGGTTATTTTTGGTTAAGATTGTTATACCGGTTTATTCTTTCCGGTGGTGTGACACTGTTTTTCTTTGCTGTCTTTTTCTTTCATTTTTGGGTTGCATCGCGGTATTTGGGCTTGAATCCACCTGATTCTGTTTTACTGGATGCTGATAAAAGGCGCCGTTTTCAACGTTTTGCTGATGTTTTTATGGATGGATCAGTAAAAATTTATACGCCGGTTTCATTTTTACTGGCAGTAGTGATTGCCATTCCGTTTTATGAGCAGTGGGAGCAGGGGCTGCTGTTTTTCTTTGGCAGCAATTCCGGGATCAGTGATCCGGTATATAACCGTGATGTCAGCTTTTATATGTTGTCCTATCCTATTTATATGCTGATTCAGCAGGAATTGCTATACACCTCGATTATTCTGTTTTTTCTGGTAGGGTGTTTGTATTGGCTGGAACATATTTTTGTGCCAAATCAAAATGTTGAATATCCTATGGGGGCAAAAATGCATTTGACCATTTTACTGGGGTTTATTGTCCTTTTTGTGGTCTGGGGGTTTTTGCTGGATCGTTATTCGCTGCTTTATATTGACTCCCATGAACCGGTTTTTAGTGGTCCCGGTTTTGTGGAAATGCGTTATCAGTTACCATTAATCTGGCTATCCATACTATTTTTTCTACTGACAGCGATTACTGCCGCGATATTCATTTTTTCAGAAAAACACCGTATCAAATTGCCGTTGATTGTTTCCGGTGTAGCTTTTTTGGCTGTTCTTGGTTTGCAGAAAATTGAATTTATTCCTAATCTGATGACCACTTTTATAGTTAAGCCAAACCCGGTGAAGGCTGAAGGCATTTTTATGCAATATAATATTGATGCAACGTTGGATGCATACGATTTGAACAATATCAATATTATTGATTTTACTGTTAATCTGGATGCCAGTAAAGATATTGAAAATTGGTCGAGTAAAAGACATTTTGAAAATATTCCGGTCTGGGATAGAGAGTTTTTAACCGATGTTTATCAACAATTGCAGGCAATTCGGCCTTATTATCGTTTTCCTGGCGTAAATGAAGATCGCTATTATCTGAACGGGCATTATCAACAGGTCAATCTGGCTGCCCGGGAAATGAATATCAGAAAATTACCTATTGAGGCGCAAAACTGGGAAAATACTCATTTACGTTATACACATGGGTATGGCGCTGTGGTCACTCCTGCGGCACAGGATGCCAATAAGCCAATTATCTGGTATTTACGTGATTTGGATATGACATCCAGTGAAGGATTTAAAGTAAAACATCCCGATATTTATTATGGACAGGAACTATATAAATATGCGGTGGCGCCAAATAAACTGAATGTCGCCGAGTTGTCGGGGTCAGATGCCAGTGCCGGTCATTATGAGGGCAATGGCGGGATACCGATTTCATCCTATTTCAGAAAAATGTTGTTTGCATTTTATCTTAAAGATGAAAAAATATTTTTTTCGGCCAATATTTCTAAACAAAGCAAATTGCATATACGCAGAAATATTATCGAAAGAATTAATACTTTAACGCCTTTTTTACATTTGGATAAAGCGCCTTATCTGGTTATTACTGAAGATCGTTTTTATTGGATTCAGGATGCTTATACCATTTCAGACAAGTATCCGGTATCCAAGCCGGCAGCGGATAACTTTCTTGATGGGCAGCATGATTTCAATTATATTCGCAACTCGGTCAAAATCGTCGTTGATGCCTATGACGGGTCAGTTGATTATTACATCGCTGAACCGGATGATCCTATTATAAAAGCATACAATCGGGCTTACCCAGGGGTGTTTAAGGAGTTGAATGAAATACCTGAAGCGCTCAGAAATCATTTACGCTATCCCCGTGATTTATATTACATGCAAATGAAGGTTTTTGCTAAATATCACCAGACTGAACCGGCATTATTTTATGAGCAGGCGGAAACCTGGCAATTTGCAACATATAACGGCAAGGAGGTTCGTCCTTATTTTATCACCATGGATTTCGGGCATTGTAATGATCGTGAGGAATTTGTCATGATTAATCCCATGACTCCGATTAACAGGGATAATCTCAGTATGCTTGGAGTGACGGGTACACTGGATAAATCCAAGTGTGATATGTCGTATGTCCCGGGAATCACGATCTATAAATTTCGTAAAGACGTTCAGGTAAACGGACCGGCTCAGGTAAATGCCTTGATTGATCAGGATCCGGATGTTTCGGAACAGTTTTCGCTATGGGATCAGCATGGATCAGTGGTGAAAAGGGGCCGGATGATTATTTTACCCATGGGGAATTCCATTCTCTATGTTCAGCCAATTTATATGTTGTCCACCCGGACTAAAATACCTGAATTGACCCGGGTTATTGTATCCATTGGTGATCAGGTTGTTATGGATACAACTTTATGGTCGGCATTTAACCGCTTAAAAGATATGTTTGTAAAAGAGGCTCAGGAATTAAAAGGCTCTGGGACAACTATCGGTGAATAATAGATAAAATCCCGCGGGAAGATGAGTTTGTATAAGGTGTACATTGCGTCTCTTTAATTGATTAACAAAGAACATAATTGATCTTCAATTTCCATGCGGGTAGCCAGTGTTTCACCTAATTTGGATAAATCCGCTTCCAAGGCATTGAAATTGAATTTAGGTTTGCTGTCGTCATATTGATCATTGAATGAAACGACGGCTTCGGTTGTTATCGAATATTTTGGGTATATCTCTTTGGCATTAACCAGGACGCCCTCGCGGCGTTCTGTACCGGCTAATAAGCGGTCATAAATACCAAAGTGACCCAATGAAACATAATCAACCATTATTTCAGTAAATTTTTTCAGTATGGGTTTGACTTGAGCATTGTCTTTGAATGGCGCTAATTCTGCAATTTGGCAATATAATGACCAGACCGCCCGCTGTTCTTGTTGTAATTCATTCACCAGATGCTGGGCCTGCTGGCGTCTTTCCGGTTTTGTTTGAGTTGCTGCAGACATTTGTAATACTCCTGAATGCGGATAATAAACGTATCAAATTGATGACTATTATTAATAGATTTCATTAATTAATCAAAAATATAAGAAATATATGCTCCGTATTTCCGTAGTGATTCCAACTTTCAACCGTTGTCAACGTCTGCAAAGGGCGCTTGATTCGGTATTTTTGCAAAGTTGTCAACCTGATGAAGTGATTGTGGTTGACGATGGCTCAAACGACGATACCGACACCATGATCAGAGAAAAATTTCCAGATGTAAGATATTGTTTTCAGGAAAATAAAGGCGTCAGTCATGCCCGTAATGTCGGAATCTGTCAGGCCAAAGGCGAGTGGATTGCTTTTTTGGATTCTGACGATGAATGGTTGCCGGATAAATTGCAAATGCAACAATTGGCTTTAAGCCATCAACCGGAAGTAAAAATCTGTCATACTGAAGAAATATGGATTAGAAATGGCGTACGCGTCAATCAAATGAATAAGCATAAAAAGACCGGAGGCTGGATTTTTCAACGCTGTTTACCTTTATGCGCCATGTCGCCTTCTTCAATCATAATTCATCGTTCTGTATTTGAAAATGTTGGTGTATTCGACGAAACTTTACCCGCCTGTGAAGATTATGATTTATGGTTGAGAATTACAGCTGAATACCCGGTAGCTTTTGTTGACGAAGCTCAAATTATCAAATATGGCGGACATGAAGATCAACTTTCGAGTAAATATTGGGGGATGGATCGCTTTAGAATTATCGCCCTGGAAAAAATTGTCGCTAATGATAATTCATTACTGTCGGCCGATAAAGAAGCAGCGGTCAGGATGTTAGTGAAAAAATGTAAAATTTATCGACAAGGTGCTTTAAAACGTAATAAACAGCAAGAAGCTGAATACTATCAATCTATTATTGAACGGTTTGCCAAGTCGTGAAAAACACAACACCTTCAGTATATATTTTTGTTGCACTGGTATGTGAAGCCAAACCATTGATTCAAAAATATGCTTTAAAAAAACTGCCCCAGTCTCACCCTTTTGAACTATACGGAAATGCTGATATTTTAGTGGTTATCACAGGCGTAGGAAAAGTGGCTATGGCGGGGGCTGTGACTTACAGTTTGGCTCTTTTTCAACAGCTACAAAATCCGGTGTTAATCAACCTGGGAATTGCCGGACATAAAAGTAAGTCGCTGGGTTCAATATATTTGGCCGATAAGATTGTTGATGCGGAAAATAGTAAAAAGAGCTTTTATCCACAGTTTGTGGGGGATTTTCCGATTCCCAGTACAAACCTCAGAACGCTATCAAAACCTGATACAGAATATAATATTGAAGGTTTATATGATATGGAGGCTGTGGCGTTTTTTGAAATGGCAATAAAATTCAGTTCCAGTGAATTGATTCACTGTTTAAAAGTTATCTCTGATAATCAACATCAGCCAGCAGATACAATTAACGCAAAAACGGTGTCAGCATGGATAAATCGGCAATTAACCAACATTGATATGGTTGTCGGACATTTAATAACGCTCAGACACGGTATTACAGAGACAGCGCCTTTACTGTATCAAACTTTACTAGAGCAGTATCATTTTACTATCACCTCCCAGATTAAATTAAAAGCATTATTGCAGCGCTGGGATGCGTACACTGACCACACTCCTCTAGTCATCAAATATTCTGATTTTAGCAGTGGCAAACAGTTGTTAAATTGGTTGGAACAGCAAATTGAAGAAAGGCCGTTTTATTTATAAATGGGATTTGCAGGTGTAGGCGCTGATTTAGCCCAGCCTTTGATTTTTATTTGTTCCAGAGAGTGCGAAATTGATTGTCACTATTTTTGATAGCTGGGCACAAAACTCAGCATAATTAATTGAACGAAAAGTATTCAATATCAGTTGCTTGCGGAAGAAGTTCAGGTGACATGGCGGTCACATTCAAGTTGACATGGAGGTATTCACAGTGGCTTCTTGAGTAAGTAACTGATATTAAATGCATATATACGCTGGGTAATTACAACTGGATTAAGAAATAAATCCATGCTTGCTAATAGCCATTACAAAAATATAGGCAAAACAGCCAATAGCGGTGCTAAAAGCGAGCCAGCGTTTATTGCCTGAGCTGTGCATGGCAATGACTCCGAATATAATATAGAAGAGCAGTATAATGAATTTGCTGATTATCCAGCCATTATCCTTATTCAGCCAATGGCCATGGAATACCAATGCTATGCCGCTTAAAAGAAGCAGCGTGTCAATAATATGGGGGATAACTTTGAATGACTTTCCCTGTAACAGAGTTGAGTTTTGCTGTGTTAACAGCATTCGGGTATTAAAACTGGCAAATGACGACAGTACGAAGATAATATGAAAAAATTTCAGCATGTTGCATCCTGATAGAGAGACAAGGTGATTATACCGTAACTTCTCAGTAATTCAGGATGCGTTATGTTCAAGAAAATGAAGACGGATGATTTTTCTGAACAGCTTAGAAACATACAGCTATTATTGGTGAAATCATTTCAGGCTTGATCCTTACCAACTCAAACCTAGTGTCATAAACAAGATTACCAGCGCAAGAGTAACTGCATTTTGGAATATTTCATCCCAGTCAACGGCAGGTTTGTCATTCATTAAGTCATTAATTCGGTTATGAACCTGGTCTTGCATATGAATACGAGTCATCATGTGGTTTACCTCTTTTTCTTATAACTTAAGTTATTGGTAACTTCTCATTTGTCCAATGAGTACTCCCTGAATTTCGACCTGCCTGGGTTGAAAGCGCATGGGCTGCATATCTTTATTGGCTGGAATTAAAACGGTTTCATGGGGGTATTGTTCAATGGTTTTTAGCGTGGCTTCAGTTTTGTCGACCAGTGCGACCACAATCTCCCCATTTCTGGCGTTGCTGCGTTGTTCAATAATCACCCAGTCACCATCGAAAATTCCGGCATCAATCATGGAGTCGCCTTTAATCTTTAAGATGTAGCAGGGTTTATCGGTTTTTAGTTGTTCCGGAACTGACATGTAGCTGATATTTTCGATGGCTTCAATGGGTTGTCCGGCAGCGATTGCACCGACTATGGGTAAAGCGTTTTCCCTAAGCTCTTCAGTA
Source organism: uncultured Methylomarinum sp. (assembly GCA_964397365.1). Classification (GTDB taxonomy): domain Bacteria; phylum Pseudomonadota; class Gammaproteobacteria; order Methylococcales; family Methylomonadaceae; genus Methylomarinum. The sequence goes on from CAYNIU010000106.1 coordinate 7,548, forward strand.
ACACCTTGTTTTTTTAAGCGAACCCCGCGTTGTTTACGGTTAAGGGGTTCCACCAGTTCTGCTTTAACCAACCCCTGAATATGTTTGTGTAATGAACCTCTGGATTTAAGATCCATGGCCAGGCAAAGTTCGGCCAGTGTCGGAGGGTGATTAAAGCGGTTCTGATTATTGAGCAGAAAGGCATAAACTTCCTGTTGTTTTCTGGTTAAATTAAAGCTATCAGACATTAATGTTCT
>CAYNIU010000107.1:0-7729 GCA_964397365.1 uncultured Methylomarinum sp.
CCAAAACGCAAATGTCCTTCACGACCGACCCGTCAGCGAAAGGTGCGCCATCCGGTCATACGCTTGAAATCAGCGAAATCAGACTGGCTAATGGTGCCGGATTTATCGTCGCCATCGCCGGTAACATGATGACCATGCCCGGTCTACCGAAAGTACCGGCTGCAGAACGTATTGATATTACCGATAACGGCGTGATTACCGGACTGTTCTAAACCTGCTTAGGGAAGCGCTGAACAAATCACCCTAGGTTTGTCAGCGCCCGCAAAGCCTGTAACCAGTTTTCTATACAACTGCTTTTTTGATACATCTGTCTTGATTGCAATCGCTGCCTGATATGAACTCCGGTTTTCCTCAATTGAAACGGCTAATCGGTTCCTCTCTGTCAGTCAAATTGACAAGTATTTTTAATTTCCAGAAATTCAATCTATCCTTAATAATGTAACTGCTAGCCTCCTCAAAAAAGGTGGGTGTAGAATATTGATTGATCAGGCTTTGTGTAACAAGGATGTTGCGCAAAGCGACAGGAGGGATGCATTGACGCGCCTCCTGAAAAATCACTATTCTACAGCCACAAAATGACTACAGGACGAGTAGTTAGCTGCCTTTTACCAATCAATAAACCTAACTCAGTTAAAGAGGCTTTTAATGCAAAATAAATCACTTGTTTCCCGTCTGGCTTTATTTATAACCCATCACCCCTGGTGGATTATAGTATTAGTCTTGACTGGCATTATCGCTTCATCCGCCGGCGTGACCAAACTTGCTTTTGAAAGTGATTACCGCGTTTTTTTCGGTCCAGAAAACCCCCAGCTACTGGCATTTGACGCCATTCAGGACACCTATAATAAAAGTGATAGCGTCATGTTTATTATTGAATCAACTGAAGGCAATATTTTCACCCCTCCTGTATTACAAGCCATTCAAAAATTAACCAAGAAAGCCTGGCAGTTACCTTTTGCCAGCAGGGTGGACTCAATTACTAATTTTCAACATACCTATTCTGAAGAAGATGATTTAATTGTTGCTGATCTGGTGCCTGCTTCTGCTTCATTAGATAAAACGCAAATTCAATCTATACGCCGCATCGCGTTGCACGAACCGTTACTGGTTAATCGTCTGATTTCAAAAACCGGCCATGTTTCCGGCATCAATGTTACCGTACAACTAACGGATAAAAGCCCTCTGGAAACGATGGAAGTCGCGACAAGCGCCAGAAAACTGGCCGCCGAAATTGAATCACAATATCCAAAAATAAATGTGTATTTGACAGGGATTGTCATGATGAATAATGCCTTTATAGAATCGCCTATAAATGATAACACCACCCTGATACCCATTATGTTCGCCATTGTTATCGCTACACTATGGCTCAGTTTACGTTCGCTCTTCTCGGTAACGGGCGTTATCTTACTGATTATTTTTTCAATTGTATCCGCTTTAGGGCTTTTTGGCTGGCAAGGTTCTGTAGTTACCCAGGCATCTGCACCTGCCCCCATTATTATATTAACGATGGTCGTTGCTGATTGTATACACTTTCTGACAACAATGTTACACCATATGCGAATGGGACATCCTAAAAAAGCAGCCGTCAGAGAAAGTTTACGGTTAAACTTTCAACCCATGCTGCTCACCAGCGTAACCACTGCCATTGGTTTTCTTAGCTTGAATTTCAGCGATACGCCGCCTTACAGAGATTTAGGTAATCTTGTGGCAATGGGAGTGATTATTGCGTTTTTGCTCACCATTACTTTTTTACCCGCTATTATGACCCTGCTCCCCGTCCGGGTAAAAACAGAAGATGATCCGGATGCCACCTTGATGAAACGCTTGGGCTTGTTTGTCATTCGCAAACGCAAAGCATTGTTAATATTAAATGGATTACTGGCTGTTTTTTTCATCAGTTTTACGCCAATCAATGAACTCAATGATGAGTTTGTAAAATATTTTGACAATACCACTGATTTCAGACAGGCCACTGATTTTCTTAATAAGAATATGGGTGGAATTTATACTGTCGAATTATCCATGCACGCTGATGCTGAAGGCGGCATCAATGAACCGGATTTTTTACATAAAATTGATAAATTTTCTGAATGGCTAAGACAGCAACCTGAAGTTGTTCATGTGAATACAATTACAGATATATTCAGAAGATTAAGCAAAAATATGCATGGCGACAATACAGAATGGTATAAATTACCTGACCAGCGCGAACTGGCTGCACAGTATCTGTTGATGTACGAAATGTCTTTGCCATATGGTTTGGATTTAAATAATCAGGTTAATATGGATAAATCCGCCACTCGGATTATCGCTACATTGCATAATATGAGTTCCAATCAAATGCTAGACATCGAGACGCGAATAAATACCTGGCTGAGCAACAATATGCCAGAAATCAAAACCGATATGTCCAGTCCCGCTTTAATGTTTTCCCATATTAGCAAACGTAATATCATTAGCCTGCTTACCGGCGCTACGCTGGCACTGGTATTAATCTCCTTTATTTTGATTGTTGCATTTCGTTCACTGAAACTAGGATTTCTCAGCTTAATACCTAACCTCCTGCCAGCGGGTATTTCTTTTGGAGTCTGGGCGCTTATCAACGGACAAATCAACCTGGGAATATCCATTGTCGCCGGTATGACGCTTGGTATCGTCGTTGATGATACCGTTCACTTTATCAGCAAATACCATCGCAGCCGAATTGAAAAAGGTTTGAACAGTCAGGAAGCTGTAAGTTACGCTTTTTCCACTGTTGGAACAGCAATATGGATTACCTCTGCTGTTTTAGTGAGTGGCTTTATTGTACTGAGTTTCTCCCACTTTACAGTTAATTCCGGCATGGGTTTGTTAACTGCCATTACTATCACCGTTGCTTTACTTATGGATTTGTTTTTTTTACCCCCTTTGTTAATGTTACTGGACAAAAAGTAATTTTTTTAATTTCGCAACTACTCAGCGTAATTAATTGAATAAAAAGTACTTAATATCAGTTTCTTGCGGAATGAAGTGTAGGTAACATGGATGTCACATTCAAGCCTACGGAAATGTATTCACGGCGTCTTATGAAATAAGTGACTGATATTAAATACATATTCACGTTGAATAGTTACGTAATTTCAATATATTTACATCCAAAGTTAATGGCGGAGTATCCGGCAAAGGACGCTGGAAACCATCTTAGGTAGCTGGATCATCCTTGATTACCGCTCCCCCCACTGCCGCTAAACCATGTGGGTATTACTCTTAGCGCATGAAACTCCATGTACTAAGAACATACCGAGGCACTATCTCTGATAGCGAGTCGGATCCTCTGCACCCAGACTTTCAAACCCGGCTGTTCTTAACCGGCAGGCATCGCAACGCCCACAAGCACGGCCTTCTTTATCCGCTGAATAGCAAGACACCGTCTGTTGATAATCAACGTCCAGAGCCAATCCCTGTCTGATAATATCGGCTTTGCTCAAAGCAATCAGCGGAGTATGAATAGTGATTTGCGCCCCTTCAACACCCTCTTTGGTTGCCAAATTTGCAAGATTTTGAAAAGCTTCAATAAATTGTGGCCGACAATCGGGGTAACCCGAATAATCTACCGCATTAACGCCGATAAAAATATCATGGGCTTGCAAAACTTCGGCCCATCCCAATGCAAATGACAAAAAAATGGTATTTCGCGCAGGGACATAGGTTACTGGAATACCTGCCTGTGGCGTTTTTGGAACATCAATATGTTCATCAGTTAAAGCTGATCCACCGATCGAACCCAATCCCAGGCTGATGATTTTATGATCAGCCACCTGATAATGCCGGGCAATATTCCTGGCTGCCTCTAATTCAGCATTATGGCGTTGACCATATTCAAAACTCAAGGCATAGCAACAATACCCTTGTTGTTTGGCAAGCGCCAATACGGTGATGGAATCCAACCCTCCAGATAGAAGAATAATCGCTTTTTTGTGCATAATCTTATTTACCTTGGGCATCATCCCAAAGATACTTGTGTAACTGGATCTGAAAACGAACTGGCAATTGATCACATAGAATTTTTTCGGCTAATTGTGTTGGCTGCATCGCCCCCATAACCGGTGAAAACAATACCTGACACCTGGAAAGCAACTGATATTGATCCAGCATTGATTTTGACCATTGATAATCTTTGTTATCGGCGATAACAAATTTAATCTGATCCTGAGCGTTTAAAAAGTCAATATTCCGATATAAATTCCTTTTCATTTCATTTGAGCTGGGGGTTTTCAGATCCATAACCTTGACGATTCGTTTATCAACGATTGCCACGTCAATAGCGCCGCTGGTTTCCAGTGAAACCAGATAACCCTCATCAGCCAATATTTTCAATAAATCATGACAGCCTGGCTGTGCTAATGGCTCGCCTCCGGTAACGGTTACATAACGCGTGTTATAACCCTTAACCTGATCAATGATTTGCTTTAGCGTTTGTTTCCCTCCCCCAGTAAAGGCATAAGCCGTATCACAATAAGAACACCGTAGCGGACAACCGGTCAGGCGAATAAATACGGTAGGCAAGCCCACCGTATTGGCTTCCCCCTGAAGAGAATAAAAAATCTCTGTAATACGTAATGTTTGATTCATGAATGACTATTGATCAAGCTGCCTTATTTTTTTTGCAGCCAAATAAGCCGCAGTTGTCCCCGGGTAATTAACCGTCACCTGAGTTAAATAATCACGCGCTTTGGCCATATTGTTCTGCTCAAATTCAATATATCCTAACTTCAACAGCGCATCAGGTACTTTTGGGCTATTAGGATATAACTTGGCCACATTATCAAAAGCCTTCCGCGCCGAATCAATATCCTGATTGACTTTATATGCTTCTCCCAGCCAATATTGGGCATTATCCGCATATTCACCGGCAGGAAAATCATTTAATAAGGCCTTTAATTCAGCAATAGCCCGGCTGTTATGGCCATTTCTCAAAGTCTCATAAGCGGCCTGATAGCGTTGTTTTTCCGAGCGTGAGGGGGACGATGGGGGGGTGTTTCCGGCAGCAGTCGTTTGCGACTGTGTATCCTGGGACATATGCACTTGTTTCTGTGATGCTGTATTCTGTGTTTCCGTCACCTCCCCCTCTTGCCCAGTAGAACTTAATGCCTGCAAGCGTTGATCTAGATCAGAATAGATATTTCCCTGACGTTTTTTCAAATTTACAATAGCCTGTCCTTGCTCTTCGACAAGGCCTCTTAATTGCTGCACTTCGAGCTGCAACTGTTCCAGCCTGCCTAACACTTCATACATGGCATTATTGGAAGGCGTTGTTCCTGCATAGGCTGAAGCACCGGAAAATGTCGATTTATCAATCACTGGTGGTAAAACTCGGGGTTCAGCATAAACACTCACGCAGATGGGTAAAAATAAAAGGAATTTAGTTTTCATTTACTGTCCCTGATAAACCAGTTCAACGCGTCGATTCAATTGCCAGGAAGCGTCATCATGTCCAACAGCCACAGGTTTCTCTTCCCCATAGCTGACGATTTCCAGTTGCTTATCAGCAACTCCTTGAATTTTCATCATTCTGGCAACAGATTTAGCCCGTTGTTCACCCAGAGCAATATTATATTCCCGAGATCCGCGTTCATCGGCATGTCCTTCCAGCACCATGCGTTGTGTCGGATGCGCCAGTAAATATTGAGCATGGGCAGCGATTACCGGAATAAAGTCTTGCTGAACCTGACTGCTGTCATACATGAAATAAATAGTTTGCTTTGACAACGGATTCTGTGGATCACTGAATTCCGGTCCCAGCTCTGCCGCCCTCAGCTCAGTTCCAGTAATAACTGCATTATCATCATAGCCACTGGTTGCAACACCATCAGTCCCATCAACAGAGGCACTGGCCTGACTGTCATCCAAAAAATCGGTGCCTTTTTCCTCTGTAGAGCTACAACCTGACAACACCATAACAACCATAATCCACGGTAAACATGCTTTATTTAATTTCATTATTAATTTTCCCACTTTAAAGTATTATAGATTAGGCGCCCAGGCCGGCTCCCTGATTTCGCCACGGTCAAATGCCAATTTCTGATGCATTCTGCCATCAACGGATACGGCTGATAAAAAACTCCTGTTACCTTTTTGAGAGGCATATAAAATCATCGTATCGTTAGGGGCAAAACTGGGCGACTCATCCAGCCGACCCGCAGTCAATACGTTCACTGTACGCGTTGCCAAATCCATTACGGCAATCCGGTAATCGCCACGATTGGCATGTACCATGGCAAGACTTTTCCCATCCCTGGAAAAACGCGCCCTAGCATTGTAGTCGCCATCAAATGTCAAACGTCTGGCGCGTCCACCCTCACTTGACATCATATATAACTGTGCTTTACCACCACGATCAGAAGTAAACACGATATTTTTACCGTCCGGTGACCAGGTGGCTTCGGTATCAATGGCATAGCTTTTTGTCAGTTTTTTCAGCGCCTGAGTTCTCAAGTCCAGTATATAAATGTCAGGGCTGCCGTCTTTTGATAAAGTAATGGCCAATCGTTTTCCATCAGGCGAAAAAGCCGGGGCGCCGTTAATACCCCGGAATACAGCAACCCGCCTTCTTTGCCCGGTTGCCAGGGTTTGCACATAGATAGCGGAGCGTTTTCTTTCAAAAGATACATAAGCAATTTTTTTGCCGTCCGCAGACCATGCCGGCGACATCAGCGGTTCAGTCGAAGCGGCAATGGTTTTCGGGCGGTATCCGTCAGCATCGGCAACCTGTAGCTTATATTGTTTGCTGCCATTTGCCTTGACTGTAGTGGTAATATAAGCGATGCGGGTATTAAAAACCCCGGCTTTACCTGTCAATTTTGCAAACACCAGATCACTGATATGGTGTGCAGTACGGCGTAATTCATAAGGCGATACCGTCAAACGATACCCCATGATTTGTTCGCCCTTATAAACATCAAATAATTGAAACTGAACATTGTAACGACCAGCACTTTCAATGGCCTGACCAATCAACAAATAGTCCTGCCCCAAAGCTCGCCAGTTTCTAAAACGCACTTCACCGGCTTCAGTCGGTTTGGTCAACATGTCAGTTTTCGACAGCGTCTTAAAATAACCGCTACGACTTAAGTCCGCCTGAATCACTGCCGCTATATCGGTTTGTTGCGGCTTTCCACTGTGCCAGGCAAACGGAACGACAGCTATCGGTATTGTTGTCTCAATACCCCGGGTGATTTCAATCGTCAATCCAGCTTGCGACCAAGGCGCCCAACAGGCGAGCAAGCTGATCAACACAAGTTTTCTAAAAAAATTCATCTTTTTATAAATCCTTATTGTTTCCATTTCAAAGGTGGGGAAAGCAGAATTGATACGCACACACCTTATTCCGGTTTAAAAACAAAGGTAAAGGTTCTGAATTTTCGAGTAAATAATGCTTTATCACGCGGCACCGGTAAAGGCGATGCTTTTCTGACTGCATTTTCGGCAGATCTGTCAAAGATTTCATCACCACTACTTCTTACAACAATCACATCCATGACATCACCACTGAAAAGCAATTTTACCTGAATAGTGCAACTCAACCCTTTACTGGTAGTCATTGGCCTGATCCAGCTATTATTAACTTGGCGTTGTATGGCTGCCGTTGCCGACATTGTGGCCTGTTTATCCTGTTCTGCTTTGGCTAACGCGGCTGCCGCCTGTTGTTTTGCCAGCGCTTCTCGTCGGGCAAGCTCTGCTTGTTGTT
>CAYNIU010000108.1:0-7716 GCA_964397365.1 uncultured Methylomarinum sp.
GGAAGTTGAAGTTGGTGATGAAATTGAGGTGGCTCTCGATTTATTTGAAGATGGACTGGGTTCCACACTTCTTTCCCGTGATAAAGCCAAGAAAAACAAAGCCTGGGGCGAGCTGGAAAAAGCTTTTGAAAATGAAGAGACGGTTGTCGGTCGTATCAATGGTAAAGTTCGTGGCGGATTCACCGTGGCAGTGGGTGCTTTGCGCGCCTTTTTGCCGGGTTCTTTGGTTGATGTTCGTCCTATCAGAGACACAACTTTTCTGGAAGGACGTGATCTGGAATTCAAAGTTATCAAAATCGACCAGAAACGTAATAATGTTGTCCTGTCGCGCCGGGCTGTTGTAGAAAAAGAATACAGTGCCGAAAGAGAAGAGTTGATGAAAACTCTTGAAGATGGCGCAATTATTACCGGTATCGTTAAAAATCTGACGGATTATGGCGCTTTCATTGATTTAGGCGGTATTGATGGGTTATTGCACATCACTGATATGGCATGGCGTCGGGTTCGTCATCCATCCGAATGTGTGGAGATCGGTCAGGAAGTTAAAGTCAAAGTTCTTAAATTTGATAAGGAAAAGACCCGTGTCTCGCTGGGTATGAAACAAATGGATGAAGATCCGTGGCAAAATATAGCCCGTCGTTACCCTGCGGGTACCCGTGCATTCGGTAAAGTCAACAACCTGACCGATTACGGTTGCTTTGTTGAAATAGAAGAGGGCGTTGAAGGCTTGGTTCACGTTTCTGAAATGGACTGGACCAACAAAAATGTCAATCCATCCAAAGTAGTTCAATTAGGCGATGAAGTTGAAGTCATGGTGCTGGAAATAGACGAAGAACGCCGTCGCATTTCATTGGGTATGAAACAATGCCGTCCTAATCCGTGGGATGAGTTTGCAGCGATTCATAACAAAGGCGATAAAATCAGCGGTAAAATCAAATCAATTACTGATTTTGGTGTCTTTATTGGTCTGGAAGGCGGTATTGATGGTTTGGTTCATACCTCGGATATTTCCTGGAATGAGAACGATGAAGAAGCTATTCGCCAATACAAAAAAGGCGACGAAGTTGAAACCGTTATCTTGGCTGTAGACCCAGAACGTGAGCGAATTTCTCTCGGTATCAAACAACTGGAACAAGACCCGTTCCAAAACTATATTGCATTGCATGATAAAGGCAGCTTGGTAAATGGTATTATCAAAGAAGTAGATGCCAAAGGTGCGGTTGTGACTCTGGCTGAAAATGTTGAAGGTTATTTAAGAGCATCTGAGATTCAGCGTGATCGCGTAGAAGATGCACGAACTTTGTTAAATGAAGGTGATGAAATTGAAGCCAAATTTATCGGTGTTGATAAAAAGGCGAAAACTATTTCCTTATCAATCAAAGCAAAAGACCGCGAAGAAGAGTCGAATGCTATTAAAGATTATGGTCAGAATGCAGCTTCTGGTACAGCCACTTTAGGTGATATCTTTAAACAAATAGATAAATAATGTTTTGAGGGGATGATTTGTCATCCCCTCTTTAAGAACGTGTTGTTAGATATCCGGCTTTTCTGTTATAAATTACAGATAAATAGTTTTCTGTCTGTATATATACAAAATTCTGTAACACTTTCGGATATTATTTCATTCCCGTTGCTTATTTATTGCAGGATTGAGTGTGACAAAATCAGAATTAATTGAGACACTTGCAAGGCAACAGCCGCACCTTGCATTAAAAGATGTCGAGTTGGCTGTAAAATGTATCATTGAACAAATGAGCGAGACATTGGCAAACGGTGACAGAATTGAAATACGGGGATTTGGAAGTTTTTCTTTACACCATCGCCCCCCAAGAATGGGCAGAAATCCAAAAACTGGAGAGTCTGTTTCATTAACCGAAAAGTTTGTTCCTCATTTTAAGCCTGGCAAGGAGTTGCGTGATCGTGTAGATGCATCACGTGAAAAATGTAAAATTATTGATTAATAAAAACAGTTTTTAATCAACGCCAACTATATCATGTAAAAGTTAACTAATGAAGTTTTTAGCCCTAATTATCTTTTTGGCAATTTTTATCGTTGCGTTGATTTTTTCTGTTTTGAATTTCCAGTTTGTTGAAATAAACTTGTACTTCACAACTATATCTCTGCCTTTAACCGTCGCTTTAGCTATTGAGTTGATTGCCGGTATTGCTATCGGATTTCTAGCGGCAATGGTTCATATCCTTAAATTAAAATCTCAATATGCTCAATTAAACAAAAAATTGAGCCGGGATTCTTAAAGAAAATCTGCTTATCAATGCTCAGAACTAATTTTATATCTGTGTATAAAATGGGTTTATTCTGGTAAACAATATTGAAATCGGTAGCAGATAAAACCTGTGGACTGACAGGAAAGCCAGTATAAGTACTCTTGGGTGTACAGAGAGTTTTTTATTGCACCGCATTAAACTGACAAAGGCAAGATAATAATGTACAAATTTACATGTCTTATAATCCTGTTGTTATTATCTCTAAATGTTTTTGCACAACCTCCGGCGCCTCGTTTACATGTGGATGTCGAAGGGCTCCAAGTTACACTGAAATGGTCCAAAATCAATACCGCATCGGGTTATCGTCTGTCTTATGCGTCTTATCCATTTCAGGGGGTCGAAACGATAGCCTCTATTGATCTCGGTTCAAAAACTGACTTCTCGGCTGTATTATGGCAGAAGGCTGCTTTCTACGTTGCAGTACAGGCTTATGACAGCAACTTTCAGAACAGTGATTATTCTAATGTCGGCTTTGTATTTATTCAGGATCAAGGAGAGAACTATCGCCAGTTCTGGAGAACTGTGTCAAAAGAAATTAGTGAGCAAGCTTTTATTGGTAATAATTTTTTATACACACAGGTTCCTGCTGTTGAAAGCTGTTCAGCAGGCACATTGAGTACAGCAGCACTGCTTAGACATTTGAAGACCTTTAATGAGGTGCGTAAACTGCATCAACTTTCTGCTGTTACTTACGCCAGTAGTTTTGACTTTGATGTGCAACAAGCTGCGCTCATTCAAAGAGCGAACGATTTTTTATCACACACTCCCCCTGAGAATTCTCGGTGCTTCAGCCAAGCGGGATTTAATGGCAGTAACAGCAGTAATTTATTTTTGGCAAGCGGAGGAAACACTGATCCGGCAGAAAACATGATTGGTTTTATTGATGATGCCTTTAATGTGTCTTCATTAGCCGGTGTCGGACATAGACGGGCGCTATTAAATCCTTTTCTTCAATTCACTAGTTATGGACAAGTAACAGGAGCATCGGCGATCAAAGTATTTGATTTTTCCGATAGCGTGGGTATAGATGCTGACACGATACCGGACTTTATTGCTTTTCCTTATTTACGTTATCCATATGTGTTTTTTTCTGATAAAACTCGCAACAAAAAAACGCCCTGGAATTTAATAATTATTGAGGATAAAACATCACTCTGGGCTAATCAGTATAATTATTTTACCGATATTGAGCTTAACATCACTCAAAAAGCCACCGGTCAATTAATGCAGATAGATAATTTGCATATAGATACAACTGCCACAGGAATTCCTAATAATCTGAGCTGGACTGTTGCTGACTGGCAATACGATACATGGTATACGGTTACAGTAAACAACATACGCTACCGATCCGGCAAGATGGGGAGTATCCAGTACGATGTTCTGATAGACTATAAAAATATTATCAATATTACGGAACCTTTGGAACTAGGCGACCAGCAAAATAACTCGTCTATACAAGGTACGTTGTTTGCTGAACATGATAAAGACAGCTATGAAATCAATCTTGACGGTACAATCACTTTTAGCGGTAGCAGCCAGTTTTCAAATATGGCCTTTTTTATTGCTGTTTATAATGCTGACAAGCAATTACTGACAATAAAAGACGAGTCCTTTACTCTGGATTTAATCGCTGGACTGTACACCTTGGTAATATCCAATTGTAATCAGCAAACCTGTTATAGCCAGTCAAAAAATTATTCTGTGCAGATAAATTAAAAAACTGATATAGGCTAATGATTACCAAAAAGACTATTTCTGAATTTATTAATTTTGATTTATGGCTATTGACTCATGAACTCACCATCTAACCTTGTTCGTTATTCTGTTTTTTAACCCTGATTTTCTGTGGTTAAATTGAATTGAATTCGCCTTTTCGAAAATGGCTTGTTCCTTTTTACGGCATATCCGAGTTTTCAGCAAGGATGAGCTTAAACAACGTATCCTCAAGGGAATCGAAGAAATCTTGTTGTTCCGCTGGAAAAAATTTAATCCTGATGTTACTGATTCGTTCGACTGTATTTAAAAGCGGTAATATGGTATAGTTGTTATTAATGAGAATCGTTATTAATAACAACTAAGTTTATGCTTGAACTTATGTCAAAAAATCTAAAAATGCTGTCAGTTGGAGATTCAGGAAAAATACTTGGATTTGATAAATCTGGAAAAGCATACAGAAAACGCTTATTGGCAATGGGGTTAACTCCTGGAACAGAATTTACTGTGACCCGTTTTGCCCCGATGGGTGATCCGGTTGAAATTAAAATTCGTGGGTTTTCATTGACCTTGCGTAAAAATGAAGCCTCTATTTTATTAATTGAAAAGTTATGAGCGGAAATTTTACTGTTGGTGTTGTTGGCAATCCTAATTGCGGTAAAACAACATTGTTCAATGCGCTAACAGGTTCCAGACAACATGTTGGTAATTGGCCCGGTGTAACCGTTGAAAAAAAAACCGGGGAATATTGTTATCAGGGGCATACGATTGAATTAGTTGACTTACCCGGTACTTATTCTTTAGAGGCTGCCGATGATAGCGTTTCTCTGGATGAAAAAGTCGCTCGAGACTATGTTGCCAGTAAAGATGCGGATTTAATTATCAATATAATTGATGCCTCAAATATTGAAAGGAACCTATATCTGACTTCGCAGCTTATAGAAATGCAGGTTCCCATGATTATTGCGCTCAATATGATGGATACGGTACATAAACGTGGTGTTAGAATTGATCATAATGACCTTACGACACAATTAGGATGTCCGGTGATTCCTATCAGCGCCTCAACTGGGGAAGGAATGCAACAATTACGGAACGGTATCAATCAAGCCTTAAAGGATTCGCCAGTTCCCGCATTATCTATCCAGTATCATAACGAAATAGAAAAGGCAATCAATGAGTTAAAACCATTATTAACTGTTCAGGCGGAAACAAGCCAAAGTGATGGTCGCTGGCTGGCTTTAAGATTGCTGGAAAATGATACTCTGGCCAAACAGATAGCAGGACAGGAGATGATTGCCAGATCAGAAGCTTTACAAGTTGCTATTGAAGAAAAGACAGATGATGAGATTGATATTTTAACCGCTGATGCCCGTTATAGCTTTGTCAATGAACTGACGCAATCCTGTGTTTACAAACTCAATGAGGTTTCCCGGCATATAACTGATAAGATTGATCGTATTGTATTAAACCGGTTTTTAGGTATCCCTGTTTTCCTGTTGGTCATGTATGCGATGTTTATGTTTACCATTAACATTGGAAGTGCATTTATCGATTTTTTTGATCAGGCCGTTGGCGCTGTATTGATTGATGGATTCAGCATGGTGCTTGAGCAAATCAACGTTCCGGAATGGTTGATAGTATTGCTTGCCAATGGCGCCGGTGGAGGCGTACAGGTTGTCGCTACCTTTATTCCTATTGTCGGTTTTTTATTTGTTTTTTTGTCCGCTTTGGAAGATTCGGGCTATATGTCCAGAGCCGCCTTTGTCATGGATCGCTTTATGGTGATGATTGGCTTACCCGGTAAATCATTTGTGCCCATGATTGTCGGTTTTGGTTGCAATGTACCGGCTATTATGGCGACCCGAACACTGGATAACCGACGTGATCGTATTTTGACCAATCTGATGAATCCTTTTATGTCTTGCGGCGCAAGATTACCGGTTTATGCGCTTTTTGCGGCTGCTTTCTTTCCCGTTGGTGGTCAGAATCTGGTTTTTGGACTCTACCTGTTCGGTATCATTGTTGCCGTATTAACCGGATTGATAATGCGTCATACCTTGTTTAAAGGCGAGGTCACTCCTTTTATTATGGAATTGCCCACTTATCATTTGCCTACCTTAAAAGGGGTATTTCTTAAAACATGGGACAGATTAAGAGCCTTCATATTTAAAGCAGGAAAAATTATTGTGCCCATGGTTCTGGTATTAAACTTTCTTAATGCACTGGGGACAGATGGTAGTTTTGGTCAGGAAAACAGTAACAAATCAGTACTCAGCGAAATAGGTCGTAACCTGACGCCACTATTTGAACCCATGGGTATCAGAGCCGATAATTGGCCGGCAACAGTGGGTATTTTTACAGGAGTGCTGGCTAAAGAGGCGGTAGTCGGTACTTTGGATGCTTTGTATGGGCAAATGGCGGAAGACACCCATAATGTCGAAAATGAAGAGTTTGATTTAAAAAAATCTTTAATAAAAGCCTGGGACACTATTCCTGAGAATTTACTGGCTGTTGCTGATAATATTCTGGATCCTTTAGGATTAAATATTGGTCATATCAATGATGTGGAATTAGCGGCCACCGAACAACAGGTTAGTGCCGGGACATTTGCAGCTATGCAGGCCAGTTTCGATGGGCAAATCGGTGCCTTTGCCTATTTATTGTTTATTTTGTTATACGCTCCTTGTGTAGCGGCAACTACTGCAATCTATCATGAAACTAGTGCTGCCTGGGCGACATTTGTTGTCTTATGGACCACGGGTTTGGCCTATTTTACAGGAACTTTGTTTTATCAAGCTATGACCTATGCACAGCATCCACAATTAGCTCAGTTTTGGTTTTTTACTTTAATGACTTTCTTTATCGCTGTTTTGGCTGCTTTATGGCTTTACGGGAAAAACCGACCCATTGAGGGGGTTAACCATGATTCTGTCTGAAATAAGGAATTATATTAAAGAAAATCATCGGGTGACCTTAAATGACCTGGTCATTCATTTTAATATTGATGCCGATGCTTTACGGGGTATGCTGGGTAAGTGGATTAGTAAGGGAAAAGTCCGGCAGCTACCGATAAATTCCTCCTGCGGGACGGGGTGTTGTAAATGTGACCCGGCATTGACAGAATTATACGAATGGATTGAAAAAGAATAGACTCTCTTCGGAGACTATCAGAACATAAAAGTATTATCCAATTCTGAAAAAACTAAGCTAAGCTTGTTTTGTATTTTGTTAAGTAAGGTAACAATATGACAGAACAAGGCAACAGTATTTTAATCGGATTTTTAACCGAAGTCCGTGGCGATGGAATGGACGCAAGAATTGCCCAGGAACATGCAACGGAGTTGCCTGTCATCAAGGTAGGTGAAGAGGAAATACTGGCAGGGCATTTAGGCTCATATGTCATGATAAGGCAAACCAGCATCGGGGTATTGGCGCTGGTTTTTAAAATGTGGGAACAGGATCGTTTCGACAGTCAGGGAAATCGTTCTACTGACCGTTTTATTTCACTGATTCCAGTGGGAGAGATTCAGGAAAATAACAGTTTTATCCGGGGTGTTCGCCATTATCCCACACCTGGAGCTAAAGTCTATGCGGTAGGCTTGAATGAAATCAATGTTATTTTTTCCAAATTCCGGGATTATCAGTTTTTTATTGGGCAATTAGCCTCACATAAAGACTATCATCTCAGTCTGGATCCTCGAGCATTATTTG
>CAYNIU010000109.1:0-7472 GCA_964397365.1 uncultured Methylomarinum sp.
TAGGAGTAATCAGATTATGACAACTCAAGCAACAAATCAAGTTAAGCCGCTTTTTGCATTGGGTCAAACTCTTGCCACACCTGGCGCAATGGTTGTTATGCAAGGTTTGGATATTTCGCCACTTTCCTTGCTCTGCCGCCATCAGCGCGGCGATTGGGGTGATCTGGATGAAGACGACAAAGAAGAAAACGATCTTTCCGTTAAGGAGGGTTTCCGTATTTTTTCTGCTTATGCTTTTGATACGGTCAAACTTTGGGTTATTACCGAAGCTGACCGTTCCGCAACAACCATTCTTCTGCCTGAAGAATATTAAAACCTTAGCGGGGTAGGGTAGCCGCCCAGCCCCGCTAATTTACAATTCGCACAATAGGAGGTTGCAATGAATACAGCAGCTCAATTAGTTGAACGGGTTAAACCTGAACAAACACAAGATCAAAAAAAAGCGGTTGTTTCTGCTAACCCGCTGGATCTTCCCGCCGAAACTTTTCAGGAAGGTCTTAACCGGCGCAAACAGAATCGCGCGGCGTTAATGGCATGGGTACGTGATGCCTTGGTTGATGGTTCCGACTTCGGCAAAATTCACGTTGTCGGTAAAAATCGTTGTAAATACGGTAAAAAATGCCAAAACCCGGAACATTTCAGCAAACCCAGCCTGTTTAAACCAGGCGCAGAAAAAATATGCGGAATGTTAGGCGTAACCGTTCGTTACCCAACCTTGCCAGATTACGAAAAAGCCGCTTTAACTGGGGCTAATTTAAACCAGCTAATTATTAGGTGTGAAATATTAGATACTTCGGGTCGTGTAGTAGCCGATGGAGTAGGCGCTAGATTGTTATCACAAGATAATGGTGACATTAACAAAAGCCTGAAAATGGCTGAAAAATCCGCCCATATTGATGCCACGTTGCGTATGGCTGGATTGTCTGAGGTTTTCACCCAGGACATTGAGGACATGATGCAAAGGAGGGAAGTAGAAAGTATCCAGAAAGCGGAAAAAACAGCTCAATCCCATTCATTTAAAGGGATCAGCAAAGCCCAGCATCAACGCCTCGAAGCTCGTATAAAAGAGCTTGGTTTGGATCGTGACAGGGTAAGAAACTGGATGATTAAAGCATCACATAATCGCTTTAACAGCTTTCTTGAATTGAGCCAGGATTTTTATAAAAAATTGGATGGCAAACTTGATGATTTTGCAGAACGTACCACCTTGGAAATGGAGGTGATGCAATGAAGATCAAAGATGCACTTTCAATACTTGGCCTTACTGCTACAGCTGATCAGGCCGCTATGAAAAAAGCATATCGTAAAGCCTGTATTAAATATCATCCTGATAGAAACCCAGCTGGGTTGGAAATGATGAAGGCGGTTAATGTGGCTTATCAATTCTTGCAGGAAATTAGCTACAACGGCGTAGAACGCCCAATTCATGACGAAGTAAACAGCGACTTTGGCGAGATACTAAACGAAGCTATAAACGCCGTTATAGGCTTATCTGGTATCAATATCGAAGTATGCGGGGCTTGGGTCTGGTTATCAGGTAACACCAAGCAACACAAAGAAAAAATCAAAGCCTCTGGTTATTGGTGGGCAAAGAAAAAAGCCGCTTGGTATTTTCGACCAGCTGACTATAAAAGCAGGAATAAAGGCGATTGGGATATGGACAAGATTCGAGATAAATACGGTAGTGTCAGTGTAAACAACTCACAAAATCACAGACCAGCACTAGCAAACTAACCTCCTTTTTTGAGAAAAGTTCGTTTATCTGGTATTTCACTCAACCGGTCAAGATAATTGTCGCCGACCGGTCAGGGTAATTGTCGTCTAATAAACTACATTGAAGCCCTTGACGCTTTAACTGATCCGGAAATGGATTTACCCATTGAAGCGATAACCGATACGTTAGAAGGTTATAAGTGGCGAACTGGAAGAAAAGGCCATCAACGTGACCAAGTTTTTAAAAAATATGGAAGCTATGGCCAAAGCAATAAAAGAAGCCGAAGCTGAAATGTACAAACGCCGTAAAGCCCTTGAAAATCGCGTTAAATGG
The DNA here is from genome assembly GCA_964397365.1 of uncultured Methylomarinum sp. Taxonomy (GTDB): domain Bacteria; phylum Pseudomonadota; class Gammaproteobacteria; order Methylococcales; family Methylomonadaceae; genus Methylomarinum. The sequence goes on from CAYNIU010000109.1 coordinate 2,048, forward strand.
ATGAAAGATTATTTGAAAGGCAGCATGGAACATACCGGCATCACTAAAATTGAATGTCCTTATTTCAAATTATCAGTTCAGAATAATCCTGCCGCCATTAATATCCTAGATGAATCTCTGATCCCGGAACAATTCAAAGAACAAGCCATCACTTGGAAAATAAACAAAACTGCGATCAAATCCGCTATTAAAACAGGCAAAGTTGTACCTGGAGCCGTGTTGGTGAACGGCACCCGCTTGGCTATCCGTTAAAGTTTGTGTAAATACTAAGGCCGCTTTTAGCGGCCTTTTTTATGAATTCTCTATGTTTTCAGTTAGGATATATTTATTTATATCTCTATAATTCTATGAGTATCGGCCTAATTGTTAAAAAGCGCAGAAAAATTCTTAAACTTTCTCAAGTTGAATTAGCTGATAAGGCCGGCGTAACACAAGCAAAAATAAGTCAAATTGAGTGTGGTACTAATGACAATGTGACTATAGAAAATCTAAGATGTTTAGCAAAAGCTCTGGATTGTTCTGTAATTGATTTATTGCCTGAATTAGATAAAAATAAATTTAAAAAATGACAATAGGTCACACTTTCTTTTTCTTATATCGTGATACGTTTCAACTTTGTCAAATATTTGAATAAAGGAAACGTACATGCAGGGAAACAGTTGTGGGCATATACCGGATAATCCACGCTGGTTTGAGCCACCACCGCAACATACTCGCCCAAAGATTATTAGCAAAATCATCGGTGAAATCCATCAGTATTACCGGGAACCTGCATCAACAATACCATCACTGAACCTGGCTAATGGCTCAGATCGCCAGCAACGTAGTGAACGCCGTGAAGCTTGCATGGACGTTCTGGGTTGCTTGCTACATTATCTTGACCTGGTGACGCTTCGCGTTGGTATTCCCCAAAATGACGGATCATTCAAAGGCATATCTATGCCGTTTATCGCTGAGAAAGCAGGATTGACATTAAAACGCGCTGAACGGGCAATACATGATCTGGTCATTTCCGGTTTAATTACCGTGCATCCTCTCTGTGAAAAACTTAGCGATACCGTTTATAAAGGCTATGCTGCAATTAGAACTGTATCAAAAAAATTATTTACATTATTCGGTATGGGAGGGAGGCTAAAATATGAACGGGACAGAGCAGCAGCTCGGCGACGCAAACGTACTAGAAAAGAAGAACTGAAAGGTAAAGCTAAAGTTGATCTACTTGTTGGCGATACTACCGGCAAAACTCCAAAAGGTAAAAGTGACAGAATCGCCGAACTTCAAAGTATTAAAGAATTCCTTAATTCCACCTAAAACCAACCACTAAATAATTTATTACTCAGCATTTTGGCGGGTACAAATTACTATTGTCCGAACAATTATAAGTCAGTCTAAGCTTAATTATTGGTAATCTAAAGATTACAAATAATTTCTACAAAATACATTTTTTATGCTTTGCGAAGCACGAACTACATTTTCTGAATTTTAAGTGTCGGCAATGCAGCGGGAGTTTGATTAAAGTTGCTTAAATGCGAAGTTAAGTGTCTGTATTGATAGTAATTAAGTGGGTGAACTTAATCAGCTTCTTTTCAGTTGAAATAATGAATCATCCTGATAATTGTTATCGGCATCCATGCCGATAAATTGATCGCTCAATCGCCGCAGGGCTTTCGGCTAATGGGATTGGATTTAAATAGTTTAACAAATCAACCTTAAACCTCTCTTAATTACACAAATTTAATCACATAAATACCCAAGACAGATTGTGTTACATTGCCGGATTTTGTTTTATAGAGACAGGATCAGGTTATGTATTTCACCCTTTTTAGCGTTCTACTATTAATTACCTCACCGATGATTCAGGCGAAATCATCTGAGGTAGAGGGCATTTACCGTTTCATAATTGAGCATACAAAACAGCAGCAAACCGAACCAAAGGTTTCTCCCCGCACCCCTTTTCCAAAATCAGACGGCGCCAAGGTAACTAAGTTATCTAATAATTTACTCCAGCTTGATTACGAGGGTTTTACAGTGTGGCTGGATTGCAAAAAGAGGGGAGCTGTTAAATTCAGGTACAACGCGCAACGAGACAACGGTAACTTTAAACGGTATAAAAAATTTCACCTTGATCCGTCAGTGCCGGCCAACTGTCAGCAAAAATCCTTTCGCAGCTATAGAAAAGGTTATGACCGTGGCCACTTGGTACCGGCTAACCACCTTGATTATTCCAGAACCGCCATCCGCCAAAGTAACTACATGACAAATGTACTACCCCAAGCGGCCAATATGAACCGTGGTGCCTGGTTACGCACGGAAGAAATCACTGAATGCTACCGGGATATTGATGAACTATTGATCATTGGCGGCGTAATCTGGGGTGATAACCTAGCAGATGATTATTTTGTACAATCGCACGGAGTCAAAACACCGGATGCTTATTGGAAAGTCATTATTCGAGGAACCGGTCAGGATGAAAGGGCGATTGCTTGGATCGTACCAAATTCACAGGATGCGAAATATGGCAAGCTGGACGGGTATTTGGTCAGTATAGAGGAGTTGGAGCGGGTGACTGGAGAGAAGATACCGGTTACAGACTACGCGAAGCATGACAAATTGCAACGATCTTGGATGATCCCGCGGGGGTGCAATAAAGGATAATTTATTTTTAGGTTACCTAAAAATAAATTATACTGGTGACATCTGTTCTGGAGAAGTTAGATGGCTGAGAAGAAAGAAACGCGTGGGAGAAAACGGTTGTCTCATATGAAAAGAAAACCGCCCCAGGCGACTCTTAAAATCAATGATTTCATTTTGCCCTTCGTAAAAGAATTAAAAGGTAACCTAAAAAAAGGCTTGGTTACGGAAAAAACACTGGAGCAATTATTCTTTGTATTGCAGGGTGCTGTATTTAACGTTGCTGATGATATTGGGGAATTAAAGCATAGAGTTTCGGTTCTGGAGACAGAAAACCGAGTGTTGAAAGATCAACTTGATGAACAAAAGAAAAGATCATTGCAAATTGTGTTGGAACGGGATGTGGAACATCAGGAGGCCATGAAGATTGAAGGTCGTTACTGTGCTTTGGAATTACAGTACCGTAATTTGAAAGACCGTTGTGATGCCTTGTTGCATCAGGAGCATGATTGCATGGCAATCACGGCAGATCGGAAGCGGTGCAGCAAAAAAGCAGTAATTGACATTACCAGGGAAGGGTTAGTGTTTCATGTTTGTCTCCAGCATGGCAAAGTTTTTGACGCTATATGACGACAAATTGATCGTTCAATAATCTTTTTTTCTTTTTTTATATTTTTTATATTTTTTAAGAGGATTTAAAGCCACTAATAACAAGGGTTACAGAGGATATATGACGACAAATTGATAGTAATATGACGACAAATTGATAGTAATATGACGACAGATTGATCGTTTTAAGACGGCAAATTGATCGTATATGACGACAGATTGATCGTTAGTACGGTAAAACCGGAATTTTTTACCATGATAGCCTTATTCTAAAGGGCTGTAGCTTCAATACAACGACAAATTGATTGTTACAAATTTAATATGACGACAGATTGATAGCCAAATGACGACAAGTATTTTTATTTGTCGTTGTATTGCTTCTGCAACGGGGGTATAGTCAGACAGCATTCATTTCATGTCGTCATATTACTTTGGAACAGCCAACTTACCTAACCGTTGTAAAATCAAACAAAGTTGTTGAGGCGAGTTATTTACTGAGCTTGTCTGAACAGCGTGTATTACTGGCCTGCATTGCTCAAATTGACTCCAAGGCAGAATTGACGGAACAATATCAGTTTGAGGTTTCCGCCGCAGAGATTGTCGATTTGGCGGGTCTTGATAATGTTTCAAATGCATACAGAGATTTGAAAAAATCTGCTGATAAGCTTTATGATCGTAGCGTAGTTATTAATGACCCTGACCCTGATAATCCGCAGATAACAGAACGTAAAACCCGCTGGATTAGCAGTATTGATTATATCCCTGGCGAGGGAAAGCTGGTGTTGTGCTTCGCTTCGGGGATTATTCCTTATCTTTCCCGGTTATCGAAAGAATTCACCAAGTACAAGCTCAAACACGTTGCCCGATTTGAGAGTATTTATTCTATTCGTCTATATGAATTGTTGGTGCAATGGAGTTCTGTAGGAGAGCGTGAAATTGAAGTGGAATGGCTGAAAAAGCAGTTTCAGGTTGGTGATAAATATAAACGCTTGGGAGACTTGAAGAAGCGAGTAATTGAGCCAGCTGTAGCCGAAATTAACGAGCACTCCAATCTCTGGGTTAAATATGGCCAGAGGAAATCAGGACGGACCGTAACCCATTTTCAGTTTCAGTTTGGCTTGAAAGATCAGCCGAAGCCCCGAAAGTATTTGACAGAAGATGAAATAAACAAATCGGCAAGACCGGGCGAATCCCGGGCATCAGTCATTGCCAGACTGAGCGGAACAAAGGTTGATGATTTTGCCAAGCCAGGTGAAACATTAGACCAGGCGTTAGCGCGTAAACGGGCTTTGCAGGATGTTAAGAAGAAGTTGAGGTAGTTTTTCGTATGGATTTGTTAAGAGAACTAACAGAGAGAAAAAAACGTACTATAGTTCTGGTTGAAGAAGAGATTGGGTATAGATATCATTTTTGGTTTACAGATATGTCCGGCAGGCAATTGGAAGATTGGTGGAAGGAGCAAGAATGTGCGTTTCTTATTTTTCCTGTGCCAATACCGGAAGACAGCAAAAAAGAACTTGAGAAGGTAGTACAAAAAGAAGAAGAGGGATTTGTAGTAGCAGGAATGATGTTATTTGCATCAGACGTATTACCAGGTGAAGTAATAACGGCTAAATCAAAAGCGGAATATCAGGCTTATTTTGTTGCTCGGTCAGAGGGAAAATATTATGAGTTATTGCTGCATATGGATAATGACAGTGTTTTAATAAGACCTGATAGTTCATATATTTTTCACAAAGGATGTGATGAAAACAATATTTATTTGCCTGATAAGCAGACAGGTTAGGTGTTTTTTTAGAGAGCTTTTTCAGTAGTGTAATAGTTGAAAAATTTATCAACTATCTTACCATTGATGATTTCACCCGATTCCAGACTGTGGCTGATTTTTTGACCAGGGTTTAGTTTTAGCCAAGTCTCGAATTGTTCAAGAATACCGCTTTCTTCCAGTTCCTGGTCAGTACAATCGAAAATTTCGCATAGTTGACTGGTTATTCTGTGCATAGCTATTATGGACGAATGAATTTTATGTTAAGGAGAAAAAGGATGAGATTATTTGTTTTGGTCTGTTGTGCTGTGGTTGCATTGTCTGGCTGTACAACCGCCGGGCCATATGTCACAAATATTTCAAGCGACGGAAATAATGGGCTTAACATTGAAAAATGTAAAGTTGAGCTTAATGCTTTCC
>CAYNIU010000110.1:0-7419 GCA_964397365.1 uncultured Methylomarinum sp.
GGTCTATCTGCAAATCACAACCGCGACTGTGAACCGTAAGACAATGAAAGAAGTGTAACCGACTAAGGTCTATCTGCAAATCACAACTATATGACGATGATAAAGACCTTAATGTGTAGTGTAACCGACTAAGGTCTATCTGCAAATCACAACTGAGCGTTATGGCTTAGGGCTACCCAGTGAAGTGTAACCGACTAAGGTCTATCTGCAAATCACAACCGTATGATGTCGGGAGCGGTTAGAACATGAAGTGTAACCGACTAAGGTCTATCTGCAAATCACAACCTCACGCCACCATTGAGAAGCAATGGTTAAGTGTAACCGACTAAGGTCTATCTGCAAATCACAACCGAAAAGGCAAAGCTTATGCAAAAGGGCCGAGTGTAACCGACTAAGGTCTATCTGCAAATCACAACCATCTGCAAATCACTCTGTCAATATTAGCAAGTGTAACCGACTAAGGTCTATCTGCAAATCACAACCAGCAGCGGCCTGAATACTCGTTCTCGTTCAGTGTAACCGACTAAGGTCTATCTGCAAATCACAACTGGCTATGGGTGATAGTCTGCAAAGCTGGTAGTGTAACCGACTAAGGTCTATCTGCAAATCACAACTAATTTGCCCTTGATTGCTGCTTATATCACAGTGTAACCGACTAAGGTCTATCTGCAAATCACAACATTGTTCTGCAGTGGCAAACATATGGCAGGAGTGTAACCGACTAAGGTCTATCTGCAAATCACAACTCCTTAGGCAATGGCCAGGCCGTAACCGGAAGTGTAACCGACTAAGGTCTATCTGCAAATCACAGTAATGGTAAGTAATAGCCCAATGTCTATCCCTCACTTGTTTTACCTCAACTTAATCTGGTGGACGAAATCAAATAATATCTTTATCTTTTAATGTATTATAGAGTGCATCCAGGTCCAATTGATCGGTGTCAAAGGTGAATTCAACTTTTTCACTGGCATCTGTGACACAAATGCTGATCAGGCCGGCTTTTTTAATCGCAGGCAACAGTATATCCAGATGAGCGTCCTGATTTTCAAGAACCGTGGTGGCGTGGCCGGTATCGAACAGTTTTCTTTCCAGTTGATAAGCTCTTTCTACTGCGTGTGTGCCCGACAAGGCAATGACAGCAGGTTTCTGGTTGAAACGGGCGGCACGTTCTTCGGCAGTGACTTGGGTTAATTCATTATCATCTGCAGCGCCGGTAATCATGCCGGCGCCGACAGTGACATTGGTCAAACGGTCAATAATGATAAAAGCGCCGGTGCCTTTATTGTGTTTGTATGGATCAAACACAACTGGAGCATTAACAGAAACAGTACAAGAGGCGATTTCGTTAAGATTTAATTCATCGGCATCATGATGATTCAGGGTATTTACATCAATACGGTAATGAATGGTGGATATTGAACCCGAAACACTGCGGGTAGCCAGTTTTATAGTGTACTGACGGCCAGGAATCATGGCTTTTTCAGTCATCCAGACGATGTCTGCTTTAAATTGATCGGCAACGATAGGAAGGGAAGCGTTTGTTGCGGTAATCATATCGCCGCGACTAATGTCGATTTCATCTTCCATAGTCAGAGTAACTGCCATCGGTGCAAAGGCTTCATCCAGATCACCATCGTAAGTCACAATGGATTTGATAGTACTGGTTTTTCCGGATGGCAGAACGGTAATAGGGTCGCCTTTGTGGAAAATTCCGGATGCGATAGTGCCGCAAAATCCGCGGAAGTCAAGATTAGGGCGATTAACATACTGTACTGGAAAGCGGGCATCAGTAAAATTTTTATCGCTGGCAATTTCGATGGTATTGAGTAATTCCATCATCGGTTTTCCGGTAAACCAGGGCATATTGTCGCTGGGGTTGACTACGTTATCACCATCCAGCGCCGACATTGGAATAAAATGAATGTCATGCAGATCCAGCGTATTTGTGAAAGCCAAGTAGTCTTCACGAATTCTGTTATAGGTTTCCTCACTATATTCAACTAAATCCATTTTGTTGATGGCAACAATGATGTGCTTGATTCCCAATAGCGAGGCAATAAAACTGTGTCGTTTGGTTTGAGTTTGTACACCATAACGCGCATCGATCAGAATAACCGCCAGATCACAAGTGGAAGCGCCGGTTGCCATGTTGCGGGTGTATTGTTCGTGCCCCGGGGTGTCGGCGATGATAAATTTGCGGGTTGAGGTGGAAAAGTAACGGTAGGCTACGTCAATAGTAATGCCTTGTTCACGCTCTGCCTGTAAACCATCGACCAGTAACGCCAGATCAATCTTGCCGGCGCCGGTAGTGCCGGATTTAACGCTGTCGGCTTGTACCGCCGCCAATTGGTCTTCATAAATCATTTTGGAGTCATGCAGCAAACGGCCAATAAGCGTGCTTTTGCCGTCGTCGACATTACCGCAAGTCAAGAAACGCATTAGCTCTTTGCGTTCGTGTTGGGCCAGATAGGCGTTGATGTCAGTGCTGATTAAATCGGATTGATGAGACATAGAATTTTCCTAAAATTTTGAAGCACAAGGATGTGCTAAATTCAGATAATGCAGGAGCAGTGGAACGGTGTATTGTTATTTTGCAATTTGTAGGGTGGATTAGCGATAGCGTAATCCACCGTTTTCATAGACTTGTCGGATTACGCTTAACTTAAAAACAGTGATGCAAGGTGTTGTAACGATGGCTCTTGTATCTTTGCTCAGTTAAAAATACCCTTCACGTTTCTTTTGTTCCATAGAGCCGGCCTGGTCATGATCTATTAACCGACCCTGGCGTTCGGAAGTGGTGGTCAATAACATTTCCTGAATGATTTCAGGTAAGGTAGTGGCGGTGGATTCTACCGCGCCGGTTAATGGATAACATCCCAGAGTTCGGAAACGCACCATTTTCATTTCTATCTTTTCGCCGGGTTCAATAGGCATGCGTTCATCGTCTACCATAATCAGCATGCCATCTTTGTTGACCACAGGGCGTTCTTTGGCAAAATACAGCGGTACGATTGGAATATTTTCCAGATGGATGTATTGCCAGATATCCAGCTCGGTCCAGTTGGACAATGGGAATACCCGAATGCTTTCGCCTTTGTCGATTTTACCGTTGAAAATATTCCATAATTCCGGACGTTGATTTTTTGGATCCCAACGGTGGTTCTTATCGCGGAATGAATAAACCCGCTCTTTAGCGCGAGATTTTTCTTCGTCGCGTCGCGCGCCGCCAAAGGCGGCATCAAACTGGTATTTACTCAATGCCTGTTTCAAAGCATCGGTTTTCATGACATCGGTGTGTTTTTTACTGCCATGAGTGAAAGGACCTATACCTTGTTCAACCCCCTCCTCATTGATATGAACCAGTAGTTCCAGTCCCAGTTTTTTCATCAATTGATCACGAAATTGAATCATTTCCTTAAATTTCCAGGTGGTGTCTACATGCAGTAACGGGAAGGGCGGTTTGCCAGGATAAAAGGCTTTCATGGTCAAATGCAACATGACTGCCGAGTCTTTACCGATAGAATATAACATCACCGGTTTGTCGAATTCGGCCGCGACTTCACGAATAATATGAATACTTTCAGCTTCAAGCTGTTTCAGGTGAGTTAGTTTATAATCAGTCATTAATGTATCCGGACCATTGCCAGCATTTAACAAAATAGCCTATTTTAAAGCTAATGTGATTTGAATGCCAGAAAGAGTCTTATTTTTTAGAGATATAAGAAGGAATTAATAAATGAAACAGTTACATGGGTTAGAAGTGTTAAGCCGACTTCACAATGGCCGTTTAACGATTAAAGTATTGGCTGATCTATTAATACGGGATTTACAGCAATGTCGCTGTCTTATTTACGGTTGTCTTGATGAGGCGCCGGTGTTGTTGGCCGAATTAAATTTACAGGCAGGCTCATTAGTCTATGAAATGTTTGATCAACGGATAGATCTAGCTGTTGTCGGCGAAATTAGTCGTAATGACTGTGTACCATTGACTTACCTTTTGCAGGGAGAAAATTTTTCTATTACCGGCAGATGCTCGATGATCGCTCAAGTGTGCGGAGTTGATTTATATTTGAATTCGAGTTATAGCGGTAATATTGGTGACAGGGTGCATCAGAAATTCAGTATTTCTGTAAAGGAAGTTTTCATGTCTTGCTCTCGCCCTGCCTTTTTGTAGGTAAGGTAAAAGGGGCGCTGGATATTTTGCAAAGTACCCCGAATGATCTTTCTAGTTTCAATTCAAAATCTTATTTATTGGCTCTGTGCTTAATAATTTCATCTACAACCGATGGATCAGCCAGTGTTGAGGTGTCTCCAAGGCTGTCGATTTCATTGGCTGCCACTTTGCGCAAAATACGGCGCATGATTTTACCGGAACGGGTTTTCGGTAGGTTGGGTGTCCATTGAATAAAATCGGGATGCGCAATCGGGCCAATTTCATCTCTGACTAACTGTATCAGTTCCTGGTGTAATTTTTCTGTAGGTTCCACGCCGACATTCAGGGTAACGTAGGCATAGATTCCCTGGCCTTTAATATCGTGTGGATAGCCCACTACAGCCGCTTCAGCGACATGATCATGCAGATCCAATGCGCTTTCCACTTCCGCGGTTCCCATGCGGTGTCCTGAGACGTTGATGACATCATCGACACGGCCGGTTATCCAGTAATAACCATCTTGGTCGCGCCTGGCTCCGTCGCCGGTAAAGTAATGCCCCGGGTAGTGTTTGAAATAGGTATCCACAAAACGCTCGTGGTCGCCATAAAGGGAACGCGCCTGTCCTGGCCAGGGATAATCAAAGGCTAGAATACCTTCAGCTTCATCTTCCTGAATATGTCCTTCGTTGTCGAGAATGGCGGGTTTTATGCCGAAGAAAGGTAATGTGGCAGAACCGGGTTTCAGGTCAGTGGCGCCGGGCAAAGGTGTGATTAGTATCCCGCCTGTTTCCGTTTGCCACCAGGTATCAACAATTGGACAACGTTGTTCGCCGACGATGTGATAATACCATTCCCAGGCTTCCGGATTGATGGGTTCGCCGACACTACCCAGTACTCTCAAACTGCTGCGATCAGTACGCTTAACAAATGTGTCACCTTGTGCCATTAACGCACGAATCACGGTTGGTGCAGTGTAAAAGATATTGACTTGATGTTTGTCGATGACTTGCCAGAAACGATCGGCCTCGGGATAAGTGGGAACGCCTTCAAATATTAAGGTTGTGGCGCCGTTACATAATGGCCCGTAGATGATGTAGGAATGGCCCGTTATCCAGCCTATGTCGGCCGTACACCAGTAAATATCACCGTCATGATAATCGAATACATATTTGTGGGTAATGGCGGCATACAGTAAATAACCGCCGGTGGTGTGTAAAACACCTTTCGGTTTGCCGGTTGAGCCGGAGGTGTAAAGAATAAATAATGGGTCTTCAGCATCCATCGCTTCCGCAGGACAATTAGCTGATACTTTGGCCATTGCCTGGTGGTACCAGATATCTCGGCCTTCGGTCCAGGGGATATCGTTGCCGGTGTTTTCAATGACGATGATATTTTTTAGATTAGGGCAATGGGCTGCCGCTTTATCAACATTAACTTTTGAAGGAACCGTTTTGCCGCCGCGATAGCCTTCATCGGCACAGATCAGAGTATGACAATCGGCATCGAGAATACGATCTTTCAGGGCATCAGCGGAAAAACCTGCAAACACAATAGAATGAACGGCGCCTATACGGGTGCAGGCCAGAATAATGGTAGCGGCTTCGGCTATCATGGGGCAATAAATACAGACCCGGTCGCCTTTTTTTACGCCTCGTGCTTTTAGTACATTGGCAAATTTGCAGACTTGTTGGTGTAATTGCCGATAAGTCATTTTTTTATTATCATTGGGATCATCACTTTCCCAGATAATAGCAATTTGATCACCGCGCTCTTGCAAATGGCGATCCAGGCAGTTGACACTGACATTGAGTTTTCCGCCTTCAAACCACTTGATTTCACCTTTCAGATAGTCGTATGACAGTACATTATTCCAGGGCTGCATCCAATCCAGAAAATCTTTGGCCTGTTTTTCCCAGAAAGCTTCTGGGTTGGTAATGGATTGTTGATATAAAGCTTGATAGGTTTCAGTATCGATATGTGCATGTTTGGCAACTTCAGGCTTTACCGGGTAAATTTTTTGTTTTGTCATAGTTGATCCTTATACCCATTGTTTAGTCTTGCAATTTAACGAACAGTGTTGATTTTTCTTAATTTTTGAGGATTCCAATGTGCGATACCCCAAGCCAGAATGTCAGTGACTTTGGCTTTGCGCAAACTATCAGGCGGCTCCTGTTTTAACAGGGATAATAGCAAAAATAAAGTTTCTGCCGGTTTTTTTGTATTCACTGCTTCGGCATGAGTTTGTTTGCTGAGTTTTTTACCCTGTTGGTTAACAATAACAGGGACATGCATGTATTCAGGGCTGCTATATCCCAGCAGCTTCTGGATAAAGAGTTGTCTGGGCGTCGAATGTAGTAAGTCATAACCACGGACCACATGGGTGATATTTTGTTGAAAATCATCAATGACTACAGCAAATTGATAGGCGATGATCTGGTCTTTGCGTTTGACGATGAAATCCCCTGAATCTTGAGTTAGATTTTGACTGACAGTGCCTTGCAATTGGTCATGGAAGGAGAGTGTTGAATCATGGGTTTTAATGCGCAAGGCATGAGGTTTATTTTGATCTATACGTTTGTTTCGGCAAAAACCGGGGTAAACCTGGGGATTTTGCCGGATTGTTTCAGCCAGTGATTTACGGCTACAGGAACAAGGGTAGAGATGTTGTTCACTGACTAGTTTGTCGATACTTGAATAGTAGTGCTGCAGGGATTGACTTTGATAATAAATTGGCTGATCCCAATGCAGACCAAAACACTCTAGACTATGAATAATTGAATTTACAGCGCCATCGACATTGCGTGGTGTGTCCAGATCGTCTATGCGTAACAGCCATTGACCTTGATGTTTGCGTGCATCAAGAAAACCGGCCAGAGCAGTATATAACGAACCCAGATGTAGCGGGCCGGTGGGTGAAGGGGCAAACCGGCCGGTATAGTGCACTGGATTGGCTGTTGACAGAGCTGACTAGCCTACTTGTTTCTCTCTGATTTCATCCAGAGTTTTGCAGTCGATACAAAGGGTCGCTGTTGGGCGTGCTTCTAGCCGGCGAATACCGATTTCAATACCGCAGGTTTCGCAGTAACCGTAATCACCAGACTCAATATCTTTCAGTGAGTCATCAATTTTTTTGATGAGTTTGCGTTCTCTGTCCCGGGTTCTTAATTCTAGACTGAACTCAGATTCCTGTGTTGCTCTGTCATTAGGGTCTGGAAAATTGGCGGCATCATCTTGCATATGATGTACTGTGCGATCAACTTCCTCCA
>CAYNIU010000111.1:0-7387 GCA_964397365.1 uncultured Methylomarinum sp.
CCCCTACTGCTCGTCAGGTTAGAGAGCTGTTAATCCGTTTGTGGCGACAACGTCCACATACCATTCTTTTTGTCAGCCACGATCTGCGAGAAGCCATTGCCTTGGCAGACCGTCTGGTGTTTCTATCTCACCCGCCGATGAAGGTTATTAGTGAAATTAATGTACCCATAGCCCGGGACAGTCGTCATGATGAAACTGAAATTGAAACATTCCGTAGACAACTACTCACTGACTACCCCGAAATCAAACAATTGCTTTAATAATAGTTTGCCCTCAATAAAGTTGGCGCCCCTAGCTCAATAAAGGTATTTGTATTTGTCCGGTTAGGCCGTGGGATGTCAGAATCAATTTTACAACCCCTGTAACAAGTCTCTTTTAATATCATCCATATTTTCCAGGCCCACAGAAATTCGTAGTAAATTATCTTTAATACCCACTTCGGCTCTGACTTCTGGCGCTAACCGACCGTGAGTAGTCGTTGCCGGATGGGTAATTGTGGTTTTCACGTCACCAAGATTAGCGGTAATGGACAACATTTGTGTTGCATCAATCAGTTCCCACGCTTGTTGTTGTCCGCCCTTAATCTCAAAACTGACCACGCCACCAAAATGACTTTGTTGTTGTTTAGCCAACTCATGTTGTGCATGAGAAGCGAGACCAGGATAATGAACCACATCAACTGAATCCTGCTGCTGAAGCCACTTCGCCAGTTCAAAAGCGTTGTCACAATGAGCCTTCATTCTAACCGTCAATGTTTCCAGTCCGGAAAGAAATATCCAGGCATTAAAAGGACTCATCGTTGCTCCACCTGTTCGCAGATAGGGGTAGATCTCTTTCTCTATTAAATCATTGCCGCCTACAATGGCTCCACCCACACAACGACCCTGACCATCTATATATTTAGTGGCCGAATGCACCACTAAGTCAGCGCCCAACAGCAATGGTTTTTGCAGTACCGGAGTACAAAAAACATTATCGACGATTAGCAAACAGTCATGTTGATGAGCAATATCTGCTATTGCGGTAATATCTGCAATTTCCATGAGTGGATTGGAAGGCGTTTCCAGAAATAAAAACCGGGTATTGGGTTTAATAGCCGCATCCCAGGCCGATAAGTCCGTTAATGAAACAAAATCTGTATCCACTCCGAATTTTCCAAAATAATTCTGGAACATTAATACGGTATTACCAAAAACACTACGCGAACAAACGACATGATCTCCCGCTTTCAACAACCCCATAGCAACAGCCATAATTGCCGCCATCCCTGAAGAAAAAGCCAGGCAGCGTTCACCTTGTTCCATAAAAGCCAATCTTTCTTGAAAGGCATTAACAGTCGGATTGGTAAATCTTGAATAAATATTGCCGGGCTGTTTACCGGTAAAACGTAAAGCGGCTTCTTCCGCACTGTTAAAAACATAGCTGGAAGTGGCGAAAATAGGCATGCTGTGTTCATCTTCATGAGTCCGCTTATGTCCGGCTCTTATCGCTTGAGTTTCCAGCGAATACTCATTCCAGTCTCTTTCGGTCATTATATTTAAATTCTCCAAAGCAAATAAAGATCCAACACCATCCCGCCTTATGCAGAATTCTGCATCTCAATAATAAAGTTCTCATTATTGCGATTGACTTGCGCATTATCATTGCGTAGAGCTTCTATGCGTTGTAAATAAGCCTCATTTATATCGCCGGTGATATAGTTATGACTGAAACAGGAGGTATCAAAATGTTTTATGTCTGGATTCCCCTTTCGCACCGCATCAACCAAATCTTCCAAATCCTGATAAAGTAGCCGATCCGCACCAATTGCCGCACAAACTTCATCTTCAGTGCGATCATGGGCAATTAACTCCCGGGCTGCTGGCATATCAATGCCATACACATTAGGGTATCGAACAGGAGGCGCGGCGGAAGCCAGATAAACTTTCTTTGCTCCGGCATCTCTAGCCATCTGGATAATCTGCTCTGAAGTCGTCCCTCGTACAATCGAATCATCAACCAGCATGACATTTTTACCTTCAAACTCCAGAGCGATAGCATTCAATTTCTGTTTGACCGATTTTTTTCTCATCTGCTGGCCTGGCATAATGAAAGTCCGACCTATGTAACGGTTTTTCATAAAACCTTCGCGGAACTTAACGCCCAGGACATTTGCCATTTGTAACGCTGAAGTTCGGCTGGTATCCGGAATGGGAATAATCACATCAATATCATGCCCAGGCCAATCTCTGAGAATTTTTTCCGCCAGTTTATCACCCATTCTCAAACGCGCTTTGTAAACCGAAATATCATCAATAATTGAATCTGGTCTGGCGAAATAAACATATTCAAAAATACAGGGACAATGATCTGTTTTATCCGCACATTTCTTGCTATGCAACCGGCCATCGGTTTCGATAAAAATCGCTTCCCCTGGCTCAATATCACGAATTAGTTCAAAATCCAGCACATCCAGAGCAACACTTTCAGAAGCCACCATAAAGTCGACACCATTTTCAGTTTGACGTTGCCCATAAACAATGGGACGAATACCATTTGGATCTCTGAAAGCCAGAATCCCAAAGCCGGCAATCATCACCACCACAGCATAAGCGCCCCGGCAACGTTTGTGAACCTGGGACACTGCTGCAAACACATCATCCGCTGTTATGCGTAATTTGCCTAATTGCTGTAATTCATGGGCGAATACATTTAATAAGATTTCAGAATCAGAATCAGTATTGATATGGCGCTGATCATCAACATAAAGTTGCTTTTTGAGTTGTTCGGTATTGGTTAAATTACCGTTATGCCCCAATGTCAACCCAAAAGGGGAGTTCACATAAAAAGGCTGAGCTTCAGCTGAACTGGTACAACCCGCCGTGGGATAACGAACATGAGCAATCCCCATATTACCGCGCAGTTTCATCATTTGAGTGGTTGAAAAAACATCGCGTGTTAATCCATTATCCTTGCGTAAATAAAAACGATTCCCTTCACATGTTACAATTCCTGCAGCATCCTGCCCCCGATGCTGCAATACAGTCAGAGCGTCATAAAGCTCCTGATTAACATTTTGATGAGAAACAATGCCGGCAATACCACACATAAATAAAACCCGAAAATAGACTAACGATAATTAACATAGCCCGCCACACCTGACGGAATATGATCCCTCAGCCAGATGGCCAAAGATTGAAAAGGCGGAATCAAGGAAGATTCCTTCCACCAGGGATCTTCCGGCAAAGGAGTCAATCCAGCCATCATGATTACCAGTGACACAACCACTATACCCCGGGCAATTCCAAATATCATCCCGGCAAATCTGTCAGATCCTGTCAAGCCGGTTTTTTCTATCAGCGCACCTAACAGATAACTGATCAAACTTCCCAGAATCAAAGTAATAAAAAACAATAATGCAAATGCGGCCGCAATTCTTGCTGAAGGATAAGAAATAACTGTTTCAAGCAATGTTGAAAATTCACGACTGAAATTCAGACCAATCCAAATAGCAACAACCCATAATAATAATGAGAATGCCTCTTTAACAAAACCACGAAGTAATCCTATAGTTGAAGATATGCCAATCAGTGTAATAATGGCGTAATCAATCCAGATCATTCCACCCCCCCACTAGTCTTCAGAAATAAAACTATTTAAATTATTGAGCTGTTTCAATTTATCCTTAATCTGTTCCGCCTTTGTCTTACTCATTTCCGGCCCTACTTTAACTCTGTACATCATTCCTTTTCTAGTGGCAACTTTAACAATAGCTGCTGAAAAACCTTGTTTTCTCAGTTTATCCTGTAATGTCAATGCATTTTTTTTCTGGCTAAAAACACCTACTTGTAAAAACCAGCGTTTTAAATCAACTGATTTTTCAGAATCCGTATTCAGGGTTGTTAAAGGTTTTCTGAGTGGTAAATCCAATATATCCGAAGAGCTTTCGGGCAATCTCAGTGAATGGGTGCGTTGCAATGTGGATGGCAATTCAGGAATTTTTAATTCGTTTATTTTTCTTCCTGTTTCATCGACTGGATCATCAAACAGCATGGGAACAAAAATAGCGGCTAATGCGGTTATCACAACTGCACCCACCAGACGTTGTTTTAACTCTTGATTCATTTAACACCCCATTTTCAAGTGACACGCCAAATATTCAGAAACCAGAAAAAAAGATCCAAAAACCAGAACAACATCGCCTTTCATTGCCTTATTCTTAGCCGTTAAAAATGCCTCGGAAAAATCAGCAAAGCCTATGCTGACATTGTCTATACCATTATCCGTAAAGCTTTTTATTATAGCCTCATCGCTGGCAGTACGTGGATTATTCAATGGCGCTACAGTCCAGTCATAAATGACAGGTTTGATAATGTTAATGACTCCCCGAATATCTTTATCCTGCATCATGGAAAAAACTGCATATATTCTGGTTGCGGGGAAATATCGTTGCAGATATTCCAGTAAGGTTCTGACCGCTTGCGGATTATGTCCAACATCCAGTAATACCGGAATATCACCGTCAACCAACTGAAACCGGCCGCTTAATTCAACGTTTTCCAGACCTTGATAAATCGCTTTTTCGGAAACTGGCAACCGTTCATTCAATACGGAAACAGCTGTCAATATTGTGGCTGCATTGCGAAATTGATGCTCTCCCTTTAAAGCTGGAAAAGGCAGACCAAACATTGTCTGGTCAGCATAATGCCAGTCCCAACAGGTTGTATGTTTTTGATACTTAAAACCTTCGCCAATACAAATCAAAGGAGTATTGTTTTGTTGGGCAACTTGAAGCAAAGAGGACGGGGGATCACTATCGCCGATAATGGCAGGCACTCCCTGACGAAAAATGCCGGCTTTTTCACGAGCGATAGCCTCACGGGTTTCCCCCAGCCAGTCTACATGATCAATACAAATACTGGTTACAACAGAAACATCAGGATCGACTATATTAACAGCATCAAGCCTTCCACCCAACCCCACCTCAAGCAATTGAATATCCAGCTCTGAACGCCAGAAAATATCCAGCGCCGCCAAGGTTCCAAATTCAAAATAACTTAGAGTGGTCTGACCACGAACGGCATCAATACGTTCAAATGCCGCGCAAATGTCATCATCGGCAACCGGCTGACCATTTATTTTGATCCGCTCATTATATCTCAGGATATGAGGCGAGGTGTAAGCCCCGACTTTATATCCTTGCGCCCGATAAATTGCTTCAAGAAAAGCGATACATGAGCCTTTGCCATTAGTACCGGCAACGGTTATGGTATGCGGTTTAACATTACCTGGATTCAGTTGTCTGAAAACACCCGCTGACCGGTCTAAACCCAAATCAATCACCCGGGGATGCAGCCCTTCCTGCCAATTCAACCAACCTTGCAGCGAATCAAAACGCGACATTACAAGTCGATTTATTCCTGACTGTCAGAGTCTTCGCTTTGTACAGCTTCAGCAACTTCTGTAGTTGCATCCTCAATCGTATTATCCATCATAATCTGCACAGTCGGCGTATTTAAAATAGCCAGAATACTGGCTATTTTATCTCTCATCTCACGCCGATCAATAATCATGTCAATAGCGCCATGCTCCTGTAAAAACTCACTACGTTGAAACCCTTCCGGTAACTTTTCCCTGACCGTCTGTTCAATAACACGCGGTCCGGCAAAACCGATCAATGCCTTGGGTTCGGCGACATTAATATCACCCAGCATGGCCAGACTGGCCGACACCCCACCCATAGTCGGATCGGTCATAAATGATATATAAGGAATACCGGCATCGGCTAACCTTGCTAATGCAGCGCTGGTTTTGGTCATTTGAAACAACGAGAATAACGACTCCTGCATTCTAGCGCCGCCACTGGCAGTAAATACGATAAAGGGAACCTGGGAATTTAAACTTTCATTCACACCACGCACAAAACGCTCACCGACAACTGATCCCATAGACCCTCCCATAAAACCGAAATCAAATGCAGCGGCCACAATGCCTTTACCTTTTAAGGAACCTTTCATGACGACCAGCGCATCATTTTCTTTAGTCTTTTTTTGTGCCTGGGAAAGTCGGTCTTTATATTTTTTGCTGTCTTTAAATTTTAATGGATCATTCGATTTCAGGCCCATACCAATTTCTTCACGCCCTTCTTCATCCAAAAACAAATGTAATCTTGTCCGCGCTGAAATACGCATGTGATGTTCACATTTTGGGCAAACATTAAAATTTTTTTCCAGCTCAGCATTGTAAAGAATAGCATCACAACTAGGACATTTATTCCATAATCCCTCGGGTACTGTAGCTCTTTTATTGGATGCCTCGGTTCTGATTGTCGCCGGGACTAATTTTTCAAACCAACTCATCGTTGTATACTCCGGTTCAGTCTTGACTATCCATGGCCTGACGCATGGATTTTAATAATTCAATGATTTCTGTTTTTGCCCGTTCAGGATCCTCAAGGTTCGCTTCAATTTTAGCAATCAAAGCACTACCCACAACCACCCCGTCGGCAATTTTAGCCAGAGTTTTTGCGGTTTCAGCATCTTTCACACCAAACCCCACACCTACCGGTAAGCGAGTATTTTGTTTGATCATAGCCAGTTTTGCTTTAACATCAGCGGTATCAAGATGCCCGGCGCCGGTCACCCCTTTTAAAGAAACATAGTAAAGATAGCCACTGCCGACAACGTCCATTTTCTTCACCCGCTCAGCAGAACTGTTCGGAGCCAGCAAAAAAATCTGGTCAACTTCCCGTTTTTTTAATAAAACCACACAATCATGAGCTTCTTCCGGCGGTAAATCAACCGTTAACACCCCATCCACCTCAGCTCTTTGTACAGCATTGGCAAAGTCTTCATAACCCATGATTTCGATGGGATTCAAATACCCCATTAATACCAATGGCGTCTGCTGATCCGTCCTTCTGAATTCAGCCGCCATACCCAGTACTTTTCTCAGCCCCACATGATGTACTAAAGCTCTCTCACTAGCTCGTTGTATGACAGGACCATCGGCCATGGGATCCGAAAACGGCACACCCAGCTCAATGACATCCGCCCCGGCTTCAACCATGGCATGTAACATGGGCACAGTAAATTTCGGATATGGATCACCTGCGGTAATAAAAGGAATCAACGCCTTACGTCCAGAATTTTTCAGTTCTTCAAATCGAGCAGCTAAGCGACTCATATTCTGATCCCCTCGCGTTGAGCCATAGTATGCATATCTTTATCACCGCGTCCTGAAAGATTGACGATTAACACCTGATCTTCATTCATGGTTGGGGCCAACTTCATTACATAAGCCAATGCATGACTGGACTCCAGAGCCGGAATAATGCCTTCCATTTTGGTTAAAGCATGAAACCCCTGCAAGGCCTCATCATCGGTAATATTGACATATTCCGCTCTAC
>CAYNIU010000112.1:0-7373 GCA_964397365.1 uncultured Methylomarinum sp.
ATCGGTCCGTGAGACAAAAACGAGAGGTGCGGATTGGCCCCTCACTGATTCAGGGATAAGGATCATTACGAAAACTAACACAGTGTATTGGGGCTTGTTTTTGTCTGTCTTTTTGAAGAGTTGCTGTGTCATGGAGGATGGGTCGGTGGCTTGGTGTCTGAAAATTTTATGCAGGAGGTTGATCTGACATGAAGGGTTACACTATACCAAATTTTTTTATCATCGGAGCACCAAAGTGTGGCACAACGGCATTGAGCGAATATTTGCGTACCCATCCTAATGTATATTTTTCGGATCCCAAGGAGCCTTATTATTTTGCGGAGGATTTCAGTGATCGTTGGGTGTCATCGAAATCTCTCTATCTTAAATTATTTGAGTTGGTAGACCCGCACCATCATTCGGCAGTTGGCGAGGGATCCATAAATTATCTTTTTTCTGACGTAGCGATTCCTAGAATACTCGAAGTTTGCCCAGAAGCGAAGTTCATTGTGATGGTGCGTGATCCGGTTGAGATGGTGCAGGCTCTTCATGCACAGTTATTGTGTACGGGCTACGAAAATATAGTCAATTTTGAGGAAGCTTGGCGTGTAGAGAGGGAGCGTCGCCTTAAGCATAAAATTCCTATATCCTGCTGTGAGCCGAAATGGCTGTATTACTCCGAGTGGGGGAAGTTAGGAAGTTTAGTTAAACGGTTGTATGGATGGGTGAATCCGCAACAAGTTCAGATAATAGTGTTTGACGACTTTTGCCATGATGCCCGAGCAGTTTATGCCCAAGTGTTGTCATTCTTGGGGTTGACCGATGATGGTCGATTAGAATTCCCCCCCATTAACGAGCGAAAGCAGATACGCTCTGTTTTTGTGCAAAACGGCTTGGCGATTGGTGGGCGATTGCTAATGGAACCTTTGCGCCGGATTCTTAGGCGCCCTCAGGGGTTCGGTATAGGAAAGCGCATTATGCGATGGAATTCGGTGGAAGGGAAACGACAAACGGCCCGTCCAGAGTTTTTGGCGGAACTTCGCGAATTCTATGCAGATGATGTGGTATTGCTCTCTAACCTAATTGGCAAGGATCTGTCGTACTGGTGTCGATACGACCAGTCCGCATTGGAACTTAATAAAGAGATATGTGGTGTAACTTCGGATGTTTGAATATTTTAAGCGCTGTTTTTATGGTGTAATATATAACAATGAATGATGTGCTTGCTTTTTCCGTGGTAATTGCAGGGTGCTTTTTGTGGTGGATAACTTCACGGCATGTTGGCGCATTGTCGCCAGCGAGTTTTTATATTGGATTTATGGTGGTAGACTTGGCCTTCTTTGAGCTTATTTGTTTTTTAGGATTGGATAGTTCCGATATTAAATTTACGGCTATGCCGTGGCCAGATTTTGAACCTGTATTTGCAAAAACGGTATTAGTATATGGAGGATTGATTGTTGCTGGGGCTGTCTCTGTTGTTGGGTTGCGCAGAAATGGGAGGCAGGACAATGAGGCAAAAGGCAGTTTCCCAGCGGCACGCAATGCGTGGCGTCCGTTGCTTCCATTTTTTTTGGGTTTTTCTATTCTTGTGTTTTTGGCGGAGATTTTGCATATCATAGAAATCGACTGGGATGTTTTTTGGAAGAACGACCAGTATCTACTGCTCAATAGCCCTGTCTTGGCCGGGGTTGAGACACTCCATGGTCGGTTAATACATTTTGCTCTGCGCCCTATAGGACTTTTGATGGTTGCAAGCGCTACATTTCATTATTTGCAGCGTAGAAGAGGTTTGGCTATTTGGCTGATGTTGCTTTCGGTGTATCCATTTTTGTTAGCTCTTGCCCAGAATTCCCGTTGGGCGCCAGTATACATTGCTGGTATTGTTGCAATTTTACTATCGTTTGGGCGCAAAAGAAAACACTTTATATATGCGGCAGCATGGGGGGGGGTGGTCTTTTTATTGATGATAAAAGTATTGGTAGGTAGAAATACCCCATACCAAGGACTGGGAAATTTCTGGGAAGTTATTTCTGTTGTGTTTGCTAATATGAATCAGCTCGGTTTCTGGGTGGCGGGGGTTTTTATGAATGTTTTTCAGGGGGCACAAAATTTCGCGAACTCTCTTTTGCTTGCTCCGTATTTTCCAGTGCAATATAAGCTGGTCAGTTTGATGCCAACAATATCAGCAATAGATCATTTTGATACGATTAAGGAAGTTTGTCTTGTGAAAATTACACCGTTCGTGCCGATGAACGCATATTCTGAAACATTTCTTTTTGGTCCTGGATATTTTGCATTTTTTATTTTTGTCGTCATGTTGTGGTTGAGGGTTGTTAGCAAGTTGTTTATAGATAAATCTGGCTTAGGAGTGGCTATAAGTGTTTTTGCATGCTGGATAATTTTGGGGCTAAGTCAGTATCCGGTTCGGAATTATTTTCGCTTTCTTATTTTAAGTTTGCTAATTGGATGGATAGCAATACGTGGAAAGAGAGTGTTTTATGAGAATAATTGAACTGCAATATGTTGTTTTAGGTTAAATTGTCAGTTTTGAAGGGAGTGGCATGTTAACAGGGTGATCGAGTGCCTGAGGACGATCACCGGGTCCATCTCCAGGGTGTTGATGGCGACAAGGTGAGCGCCATTCTGGAGGCGTGGTTCAACCTGCGAAAGCATTTTGTGGATTTTTCTATAGCTTGTTTAAGGAGACGAGATGGCTCAAATTGGGGCTTTTATCGTTCTGTACTGCTCTGGTAGCTTTTGTGAGGTGGGTTACCAGGTCATGGCTATGCTCGACCTCAAGCAACCTTCGCCGAAGGGCGGATAGCGGAGTTTTCAGGGATGATTCACTTGTTGATTTAAGTTGTTTTCTATGGATTATAGGCAGAAATATGAAACACTTACACTTTGTTCAATCGTTAGAACCATTACATGGTGGTGGCCTTGGGAAGGCCGCATATGAGCTTCACAAGCAATTTGCAATAATGACAAATTGCTCATTTTTGGTCACAACAAAAGGGCATGATTTTTGTGAGGATTTTATTTCTGTTGAGCAGTACCGCCGGATTTGGCCTAAGGCGCTTTTTTTTGCACCTAAGATGATTTTAAAGTCAGTATCGTTAATTAAGGATTATGATATTGTTCATGGACACGGCTTTTATGTTACACCGAATTTTATTTTTGGCAAGTTGGCTCGTAAAAATAAAATTCCTTTTGTTTATCATGTTCATGGGGCGTTTAACCCTTGGATTTTGAATAGGTCTGTACTTAAGAAAAAGCTTGTTCATTTACTTTTTGAAAATAAAAATTTTGAATATGCTAAACTTTGGCGTGCCTTGACAAATAAAGAGGCCGACCAGATAAGAAGCTTTGGTATAAAGTCACCTATAGTTGTGGCGCCCAATGGAATTCATCTTGAGGAATTTGACTCCGTTCTTGCACCAAGCGCTAATCACCGAAAAAAGAAACGGATTCTTTTTTTAGCTAGGATACACCCCGTAAAGGGGCTTGATATGCTTGTGCGTGCTTGGAAAGAGATGGAAGATTTGCTTAATGATTGGGAGTTGATTGTCGCCGGACCTGATGAGAACGGATATCAAAGAAAGTTAGAACTTTTGATCAAAAAATGTCAGCTTGTTGGCTCCGTCAAATTTGTTGGGCCAGTTTTTGGTCGTAAAAAAGTTGAAATTCTTAAATCATCTGATTTGTTTATTCTTCCCTCCTATTCGGAAGGATTTTCAGTTGCAATATTAGAGGCTATGGCATGCTGCGTGCCGGTTATTGCAACAGATGCGTGCAATTTTCCTGAAATTCAAACAGAAGCAGGTGGTTGGGTTTGCCAGGCAACGCTTGATGGTGTTAAAAGCGCTCTTTCGGAAGCTGTAATGGTTGGGGACGATGAATTGGTTGAAAGAGGTAGGCTAGGAAGGTCTTTGGTCGAAAAAAAATACCAATGGTCCAAAATTGCGCAAGATATTCTTGTTGCTTGCGAACATCATTGTAGATGAGGGCAATAGTTATGAGTTGTCAACGATTGAATTTATTTAGACTGCCTACCGGTTTCCGCGGACGCCCCGGATGGTTTGTTCAGCTGTGGTGGCTGGTGCAGGCAACCGTTTTTGCCTGGTCACCGCAGTTCATGTATGGTTGGCGCCGTTTTCTGCTGCGGATTTTCGGTGCCCGGATCGGCAGAAATGTCATAATCCGGCCAACCGTCAGGGTGACTTATCCCTGGAAGGTTCGTATTGGTGATGATGTCTGGATTGGTGACGATGTGGTTCTTTACAGTCTGGGTGAGATAGACATTGGCGATAATGCCGTCATCTCCCAGCGATCTTACATATGCACCGGAGGCCACGACTATCAGAAGCCGAGCTTCGATATTTTTGCCAAAAAAATTGTTATTGAGCCTGAAGCATGGGTTGCCACCGATGTATTTGTTGCTCCTGGCGTGACCATCGGCCGTGGAGCCGTCATCGGTGCTAGAAGCAGTGTGTTCAAGAACATGCCTGCGGAAATGATATGTATCGGCAATCCCGCGAAGCCGGTCAAGGCCCGCCTCGATTCCTGACATGCGCATTCTGATTCACGGTATCAACTTCGCCCCCGAGCTGACGGGGATTGGAAAATATTATGCCGGAGATTTGTTGATAGAGCTCGGTTACGAGAAGGATCACCAATGGTAAGCAGAGAGACGTGCAAAAATACGTTCAACGGGCATCAATACGTTTTGCTGTCCCCCTTTTTTTTTCCAGAGCAAATATCAACTGGGAAGTACAATTACTTTCTCGCAAAACGACTTATTGAAAAAGGCGCTGAAGTTACAGTGTTTTGTTCTCACCCACTCTATCCGGAATGGTATCCTAGGCCCTATTCGGAGAATGTTCCGGGGATGAAGATTGTCAGAGGTGGTGACAAGGTTCGTTATCCCCGTTCTCCGGTTTTACGTAGGGCGGTTCTCGAACTCTGGTATTTCCTGTTTTTGGTCAGAAATAGAAAACGGATATTGAAGGGTGATGTAATAGTTGCCATCTATCCACCAGGTCTGTTTCTTTTGTGCAAATGGCTGTTTGTCAACAAACCGGTTGTTGGTATTGTTCACGATCTTCAGGCCACCTATGCAAAAAAACAGGGTGGGGCAATCGGCGGCTTGGTTCAGTGGGCGACACGGTTCGTGGAAAAACGGGCTTTTTGGGGTTGCAGTCGATTGATTTTTCTCTCCCGGGCAATGGCTGCCAGGGCAGAAAAGGAGTATGGGTTGGACGCACGTAAGAATGAGGTCTGTTATCCTTTTGTATCGACGGATTTTCCCCGAGATGTTGGAAACAACCTACTGGAATTGTTCGATCCTCGCTATCGACATGTTGTCTATTCTGGAGCCCTTGGTGAGAAGCAGAGCCCGCGAGAGTTGCTCAGATTCTTTAAGCAGATACTGGCCATGGATAATGATGTCGTTTGTCATATCTTTTCCCGGGGGGGGTATTTTGAGGAGCTTCGGGAGCAGTCAGCAGGCGTTTGGGAAAGACGGCTTATGTTTCATGATTTGGTCGATGAACGAGATCTCCCGGAGCTTTACAATCGCTCAAATCTTCAGATCATACCTCAGCAATCTGGATCGTCGGACAGCTCTCTACCATCAAAACTTCCAAATCTTCTTGCGGCGGGCGTTCCTGTTTTTGTCGTAACGGACGAGAAGGGAGAACTTGCCGAGCTACTAGCCGATGTGCCATTCGCACTTGTTGTACATTCTTGGGACGATAAAAAAATCGCAGAGCAGTTTCTCGGTTTTTTGAGGGCGCAGTGCGAGACAACGCATGAGGATCGCCAAAAAGCAATACGATCTTTTGTGGAAACGACTTTTAGCATTGAAAACGTGCTGGAATTTTTGATCAGAGAATGTCAAGTCAAATGAAATCACGTGAATCTTTTGCGGCTGTAGCTGGTAGACCATGCCGACATCAACTATAGGTGATGAATGTAGTTTGGTCATTAGATGTCTTGAGGCGTCTGTAGTTGATATAGATGTTGAATTGTGAGTCTGCCATTGCATGTTAATCGAACGTTGCTTGAGAGAAGGTGGCCGAGTTTTTAAGAACTACTATGAAAATTGAAACATGTGTCATATTCGGTGGGACTGGTTTTATTGGAACCCATTTTTGCAGGCATTTGCTGGAAAACGCTCTTGTTGAAAAAGTTGTTTTGGCCGATATCAAACCTCTCTCAGAAGAGAGGCGAGCTCATCCTGTCATCGCCGAGAATTTGGAAAAAGGTCGTATTCTCTATGTAAAGCTTGATGTGAGGTTTCGTAAGGACTTTGAGGATCTTCCAGGTTCTTGTGATCTCATTGCAAATTTTGCGGCAGTACATCGTGAACCAGGTCACCAGCCGGCTGAGTATTATGAGACGAATCTGCCGGGTGCCGAAAACGTGTGTTGGTGGGCAGGGCAGGTCGGCTGTGCGAAGATTGTCTTTACCAGTAGTATTGCACCTTACGGACCTTCGGAACAGGAACGAACGGAGGATTCTATCCCAACGCCGGAAACGGCTTATGGTGGATCCAAGCTTGTTGCCGAAAAGATTCATCAAATGTGGCAGGCGTCGGCTCCTGGAAGGTTTTTGTTGATAGTTAGGCCGGGAGTTGTCTTCGGTCCAGGGGAAGGTGGAAATGTAACGAGATTGATTCGCGCGGTAATCGGCCGATATTTTGTGTACATGGGCAATGAATCGACGCGCAAGGCAGGTGGCTATGTCAAGGAGCTCTGCCACAGTCTCATTTGGGCCTTGGAACATATGAACGAGACGCGAACCTCTTTTTTTCTTTACAATTTTACAATGCCAATACCTCCGTCGGTCAAGGACTATGTTTCCGTAATTTGTAGTGTCGCAGGAGTGAAAAGGCATTTTCTGCATGTGCCTTTTAAGGTTGTGTATGCCTTAAGTGTCTTTATTGATTCAATATTTAGTTTGTTTGGTGTTAAACAGTCAATCAACCCTGTTAGGGTAAGAAAATTAGTTAGATCAAACAATATTGTTCCCAAAGTTCTTAATGATAATGGGTATGTTTATGTGTATAGTCTGTCCGAAGCTATGCTTGATTGGAAGAGAGAAAACCCTAATGATTGGAGTTTATAGCTGTTTATATTTTGCTAAATAATAGATAGATTATGTTTTGCAAATTAGTAAAGGCGGGTTATTGAAGCTGGATGAAAATAGGGTGAGCCCAGCCATTGCCACCCCAAACCTCAATTGCTATTATTGACCGACCTTTCCAGGGAGGTTCCGGACAGATGGCGACACAGCAGGACGTGCGCTGGCGGCAACGATTTTCCACTTTTCAGCAGGTCTTGGCGCAGTTGCAGAAATTTATCGACAAACGGGATCTGTCCGAGCTGGAACAG
>CAYNIU010000113.1:0-7331 GCA_964397365.1 uncultured Methylomarinum sp.
GTCCAGCTTGGCCCGATAACGCGAACCGGCGGGGGTAGGTATGGTTTCAACTTCACCGCTGCCAGCGTCAACGATTACGGGGTCTCTATCACTCATAAATAAACCAGCGGGTTAGCCGTTTACATCTTGATATGTGAAATCAGGCAATGTCTCGTCTTGATTCTCGCGAACAATTGAAACGCCTCCATTTTTGAGGTGTTGTGAATTTTCGGTTACTTGAGCCGAGGTGAATTTCGAGCCTTTTTTGTTGATAACAAGAACCCTTGTTTTAGCCAGCTTTCTGGCTTCTGTTTGTTGTTGTGCATGGCTTGGCGCAGCATTGGGTGGGACATGTTTTCCAGATTCGATCATGTCATCAAGTAACGTCCTCATGCTGTCACCTTCGGTAGGTAGTCACGCAATGCCTTGGTGACAATCGCGGACATGCTTCGATCTTGTTCTAAAGCAATTTGTTTTAAAGTTTCAAACAGTTCTTTCTGTAAATAGAATGTTTTGCTCATAATGCAGACCTCTTTATATTTAAGCATGTTATATTATAATGTATTAATTAGCTTATACTCTATCTTTCTTTGTGCGTCTATACCTTCATAACAAAAAAGATTGCCTGTTGATTTACACGGTTTTATGGGTGACACCATTGCAGGTAAATTTTTTGATTAGTATCGTTATAGTAAACAATTAACTTTCTAGCATGATTTCATGCCAACTCTTTATAAGCCATGAATACCAAGGCTTATAAAGCGGCATTATTTTTGCTATGTATACTATCTACTGATAGTGAATAATCGACTGGCCGCCTGCAAAGCAAGGACTGTATAAGTGGGATTTTTAGCCAGTCTGGGTGGGGTGATTTGATTATTTGCTACATTTATTCAAGTATACCCAAATGGGTAAGACTGGCTAAGTATAAAATATCTCGATTGCATCTCTGTCCAGCTTCCCCGGATTCTTTTTGATGGCCTCTGCCCGTTTCATTCTTAATTGTTTCCGCATTGCCTTCCGTTTGCCTTTGGGCAGCGTTGCCAAAAGAATGTCCTGCATTTCGGCCATTGCTTCGTCTATTTGCGCCAGGGCATTCATGGAACGCTGGAAGTTTGTGCCTTCTGTTAATCGTTTATATGTGCCCGGGTCAATGGTTAATGTTTTGGTTTCGTCGTTGTATTCGATACTCATGATTATGTCTGTCTGTTTGGTAAATTTAAAAAATTTGGTTATTTTGGCTGTTTTGGTATTTTTGGCTGTTTTGGTATTTTTGGTTGAATTAAGTAATGGCGCGGCCTGTAGGGGGGCATGGTCTAAAAAAAACAGCATCTGCTTCCACATCATCAGCTTAAAAAAGCTATCAATATGATCAGATTTTTAAAAATACCAAAAATGCCAAAAACTCCAGCCCCCCTTATGGCGTTATATTTTCAAAAGTTCGACTCAAAAGTTCGACGTTTTTTTGTTTACGGGCTGCTTTTATAAAACGCCACTTCTTACCCTCAAGAACGGAATCGCCGGCATATCTATCAATAACGGCGACAATCTCCCGCCTGGGATATGCGCAATCTTGTCTGACTTCTTGTTCCAGATCTGTTTTTTGAATAGCGCCATCCCTCAGGGCTTCTTCAATGGCTGCAATGATTTTGCTGTCCTTTTGAAGTTGTGCGGCTGCCTCCATTTCAGCTCTTGCAGCATCTGGATCACCTACAATTTCGACCGAATCAATAAGCTGATTGTAATTATCAGCATCACTTCGGTATTTAAAAACAAGCTCACCCGCACAATTGCCCCGCCGTTTTTGATTCTCAAAAATAACCGTCTTTTGGTGTCCGTCATCGTTCAAAACATCGATAACGTAGGCGCAGTCACTATCATCTATTAAGTCACTTGTACCGCCCGCCACAAGCTTACCGTCACCGTTGCGGTTTTTGTTGGTGTGAGCTAACAGGATGACAGAACCCCCGGCCTGGCTAAATTCTCGAAGTTTTGTATTAAATTGGCTGGAAGCTTCCTTGTCCATAACGCGGGTAAATTTCTTGGCCGTGTCCAGGATGATGACCTTGCCATGTGCAGTATCAGTGCTGACCATCTTTTCAAGATATGAAACGAAATCCCTTACCTCAAAGCCTTTTCGACCAGGGGCAAGCATGTGAATGTCGTATTGCTCACAAAGCTTTAATTTAGTTGTGAGACCGGCCAGAGAATCATCTGCATTGACATAAAAGACATCATTTCCACTTATGCTTTGATTACTGACTGCATTGAATAAAAGCTTTAGCGTTATTAGTGTCTTGCCGGAATTGGGCGGTGCAAAGAAGACTGTTATTTCACCCAGTAACGCCATTCGGTCAAGAATGTAAACTTCAGCTAGCAGTTGCTTTTTTAAATCCGCTGATTGACCTCGTAATGAAAATTTGGAGAAGTCGAAGTCTGAATGACTGTCTGTTGGTTGTGGCTCTGCCTGTGCCTGCATAAATTCGCGCTGTCGGCGCTGTTGACCTTCAGGATCAAGTTGCCCAGCAAGACTGGCTAATGCTTTGCCGGTATCGCCGCCATATTCAAAATGGCAAATCAGATCGAAAGCATCACCGCATGTACCGCCGCCATCACACGGCAAACCTATGTCGCTATCACTGGAATGATGGCTGTACCACCGTCCATCATCAAATAAAATGACACCAGGCGTTCCACTGCTGGAATTAGGCGACAACCACTTTCGGCCGCGTCGTTTATAGCCGTAGTTGTGCAAAAGTTTTTCTGTATCACAGGCATCATTCACCGAAGCAATACCAAACCCCTCATTACGGTCTGCTGCGTGCGTTTGAAGCACCTTATCAACCGCCACATGAATATGGTTATCATACTCATTTAATAACGCTGAAATACGCTCAGAATCAAGCAGTTGGCCTTCATGGTGTAAATATTGATAATGCTCACCCCGATTAGGGGCGAATAAGATTTGTTGTACACGCGCCGAACATAAATCACCACCACACAGACGTGCCAATGCACGTTGTACCTCAATCCAGTCATCACAGGGTAATGACTCATCCATTGGTATTAAAACCCGCCACCGGCGGTTATTTGGTTTTGATGAATAGGTGCTGTAGATTAGCCAGGCTGTTGTTGTTCCGATTGCATCAGCAATCTTTTGATTAACATCATTTAAGGATAAGTTGCCGTCATCAATATCCAGCCATAATGATGTCATTGCATTATGAGCAATAACGGCATCTTTTGTTTTTACCCCGCACAGGTGCGGGGCAATAGCCGGGGCCTCGGTTTTAGCCAGGCTGAGTGGTTGCTCTGCCATTTTGACCAAATCGGCAAATGTTGAACGTGTGGTACTGCGGGTGGTGGTTTTGTGTGGAAATACTGTAGCGATATTACTCATCAGCGCCCCCTGCAAATAACACATATTTTCCCTGTTTGTGGGATATTCATTTTCATACCCCCCATTCATCTGACAATCGCTGTAATGCCTCGATCAACGTCAAACTATACCGTTCCATCACGAAGGTGATAATATCGCCGCCTGCTGATCCACATGAAAAGCATTTGTAGGCGCCAGTTTCAATGTTTACATGGAACGATCCGGGCTTATTATCCTCATGGAATGGACATAAACCGCCATCATTCCAGCCGTGCCGTTTCAGGGTTGCACCAAGTAATTCATGGCAGTAAAAATCTAACGGGGTTATTGAGTTTTTGATAGAATCGACTTGCAGGTTTTTTGAGTTGACTCTCATTTGTCACCCCCCTAAGTTCGCCGCTTGGGGGTGGCAGCTTTCAATCTTTTCTACCACCTCGATAAATTTATCCAATCGTCCGCCCAATACCTGTACTTCTGGCTTGATGGAATAACGTCCGTATTTTGCTGTTCGTCCAACCGGGTCGGTGGTCGGTGTGATTTTTTTGCCGGTTACTAATCGCATCAAAGCGCGGGCGGCTAATGTTTGATAGCCGGGAAAAGAGGGGGTTTTCATCAAGCCACCTCCTGCTTGCTTTCCAGCCAAGCAAAGAATTTTTCCTCATTGATTAAAACACGCCGACCGTTGCGAACAATCACGCCTGAGTCCTTCAGGCCGTTGGTTTTTTCATTGAATATCTGGAAACGGATACCGCCTTGGGTAAAAGCAGGGTGGCGCTGACAGAATTGTTTTACTGTTGAATAAATAGGTAGGTTCATCATTTTTACCATTTGTGTTGTTATACAAATTACGCCGTGTTGCTGCGGCTTGTGGTAAATTATGATTTTTTAGAACTGATTAAAAAAGACAGGTGCTGCGTAGAGTGCATACTCTACGCAGTAGCGCGTAGGTTTATTGCTTATATAGCCATTGTCGGACAGTTCTAAACCCACGATAGATGTTAAGCTCTTCTCTTATAGATTCTGCCGCTTGATCTTTGCTCTGATATCTGCTCTTGTTGGCCTTGTAGTATTCGATAACCCGGTCCTTTATCGCCCTATTTGATTCGTGTCGTTTATTGAGTGCTTTTTTGGAGCCCCATTGCCCTTTTAGTTGATTCGAACGGATGCTTTCATTAATTTGGGTGTAACAGCCGAACTGATAGTAAGCTGCTGATAACAAAAATATTGCTTGTTGAGGCTTTTTACCTACCACCTCTTTAGCATAATGACAATAAACTGCTGCGAGCTGCAATGTGTAATAGGCCATATTCATGTGTGGGGGGTTCGAGTAAGCCGTTTCGGACGACGCTGCACTCATTATGACTGTTTCAGCTCGATAATGACAAATAGAGGCATCAGGGATCCCCTTTAATAAGCAAGGGTCAAGAGCCGTTATATTATGCTTTTCACACTCGGCATTGATAAGGCGCTCAATATCATTTATCTGGCTTAAAATTTCTGTATTCATACTTCACCATCCAAAAAAAATCTTGATGTTCATCAATAAACCTCTTTCCTGTGCCCAATCGTGATTACTAAAACAATCAGCGCATCATCTTCAATACGACATAAAAGCCGGTAATCACCGACTCGGTAACGCCATAAGCCTGATAATTTAACTGTCCAAGCCAAGTTCTTTCACCACATCATCAAGGTTATGAGAAACTTTGCCACTATCCAGATAATACTGATAGGCGGCATCGGCCAGTTTCACGTCTTGGCAGTCTTCCAGATATTGGCGTAAAGCGGCTTTAACTAATTGCGCCGGGGTTACATGCTGTTCAGCCGCCATCTGATTTAATACGCTGGCGATTTCGTCATCTATTTCTAAATTCATCATGGATTGATTCCTAAATTAACTATTGAACATTAGGGTCGAAATATACAGTCACGGTAGTGTGGGGCATTACTATTTCATTAAAAATTTATTGGCCAGTTTCTTGTCCAGCGTCAACAGTTCCAGCTTATTGACCAATGCCGTTGCTAAAATGATGGTATCCGGCAATTTCATTTTGTTTTGTTGTTTTAAAATAATCGCTTTATCTTCAATGAATCGGTCTATGGAAATAGGTTTCATTCGGTCGAGCAATGATGATATGACGCTGGCTTCATGCTCGGAAATACCTGTATAGCCCAATAATTCCATGCGGGTTATAGAGCTGTAAGCGCATTCATCAAGGGCTACCCGGCTGTTTTTGAATAACTCAAACACAGCCGGATTGTGTTCATACATACCAATAATGATATTGGTATCCAGTAAATACCTAAGCATCCCATTCATCCCGCATACGCTGCTGTATTTCTGCCGGATTACCTTCAAATGCCTTGATAGTCGGCAAATCACTCATTAAGTTAGTCATCAATACTTGGTTCTGCATGTATTGTTCAATGAACTTTTCAATGAGCTGTGGTGGCTGTATATGCTCTTTTTCGGATATTTCATTTAATTTAGCTGCTACATCATCACGGAGTTTTAATGTTTGCATGGGTTTACCTATAGATTAAAAATTTTATTGTTCATATCTGCTACTACAGAACTGACGTGGCCGTCTGACAGGTGGGCGTATCTTTGCGTCATCTGTAATGTTTTATGGCCTAAAACCTCGGCTGCCTCGGCCAAAGATGCGCCATTCATAATAAGGTAGCTTGCCGTACAATGTCGTAGGTCGTGCCAGCGAAAATCCTCAATGCCAGCATTTGTTAGCGCCGTCATCCACGAGCGCTTAAAACTGATTGGTTTGTACGGATTCCTGGGGGATGGGAAAACCAGTGTGGTATCCAGCCGTCGAACTTTGGCATGTCGCTTTAAGAGTTCAAGCGCCAATCCAGTAACAGGAACACGTCTTTTGGAGTTGTTTTTCGTTTGATGCAAAATGATGGCGCAATCGTCTAAATGAACAATACCCCACGCGGTTTCCTTAGGTGGCGTTTTGGGTTTGCGCCAATGTAAATTAAGTAATTCGCCTTGCCTCATGCCGGTACTGATTGCCAGAACGACAGCGGGATATAACCATTCCTGTTCGGATTCCTTACACGATTTTAGTAATCGCTCGCGCTCGTCATCATCAAGAAACCGTATCCTGCCTTCAGGCAACGATGGCAGCTTTACCCTGCCATCAAGCGGTGATTTTTCAAGCCATGCCCAGTCAACAACACAAGTCTTCAGGACAGCATTGATGGTTAAAAAATAGCGTTTGATGGTATCCGGGGAAAGTGTGTTGCCTTTGCGACTGGGCTTTTTTAAAAGCAAGTCTCTTGCTTCGGCGAACTGTGCCGGGGTTAAATCCGCTAATACATAACATCCCAGTGTATCGCGCCACCATGCCAATATAGGCCGCCGTGTACGCTGTTCATGGCTGGTAAACTGATTGGGTAATACATTATCAAGGTATTTGTCGATTGCCTCAGCCAATGTGTGTTTTTTAGCTTCACGGGTTTTAAAATGTCGGCCTTCCCGGATGGCCGATTCTGTTGAAGCCGCCCATTTTCTGGCGTCAGTCAATCTTTCAAAGGATGCTGATTCAGGGGGAGAGCCTTTTAATCGGATTTGAACGTGATAAGAAACAGTGCCGTTTTTGTCGGTGCGCTTGCGAATAGTTGCCATATTGCTTTCTCCATCAGGACAAGCAACTGGCTTTTTGATATGATAATCAGAAGTCATTACTTACCCGTTTTAAGTGAATGATTAGAAGCCTCGGCGGTGTTGGTAGCACCTCGGGGCTTTGTTGTGTCTAGGGTTTAGTATAACACTCGTGGCACACTCATGGCACACTAAGTCACAAAAAAGGGCAAAAAACGGCAATATTAGGCAATGCTGATAAATAGTTAAAGCATTGATTTATTTGATATTGTTTGTTGTGGTTTGTGGCGGGTTATAGGTTAATTTGCCCTCCTAAGGGGCAGGCCGGGGGTTCGAATCCCTCTCGGGACGCCA
>CAYNIU010000114.1:0-7324 GCA_964397365.1 uncultured Methylomarinum sp.
TAAACGAACAGTTTTTTATTGGCAATGGCCAGAATGACTGCCAGAGTAACGCCTAGAGCAATCATGAATAAGGCGGTAGTGACTATACTCGAAATCATTGTTTTTAGTCTCTTTGAGCTGTATACCCTGTTTAAATGTAGAGCATGCAGGCGTCCAAGAAGGATTAGAGAACAGAGTACTTTACACGAAAATGTCTGGTTATGGCAAAAATTATCGTTATAAAAACAAATGTTAACAGGGCGTTAAATATGTCGTTACTTTTGGCTAATAATTTGTCTAATAGGTTTGATTTGGGCATAATGCCCGGTATCTTAAATATTTATAACTCGATAATATGAACGAAATGATGATTGCTGGAACCGAGCTAATGGTGATCGGTATGGCTATAGTTTTTGGCTTTTTGGCGTTGTTGGTGCTGGCTGTGAATATGCTGACATTGATGGTGGAACGCTATTTTCCTGTTCAAGCTAGCGGTCAACAAAATGAATCTATTTCTGCAACAGCCAGACGTTCAGGTGATATCGCCGCTATTACAGCAGCTATTGCGCAATATCGTAAAAAATATCATTAAGTAACAAATTCCACTGAGGCAGAAGTTAAAATAAACCGGTAGCCGAAGAAATAATCAGTCCGGTTGGTTTTTAACATAAAAATCAGGCCAAGTTAATTCTTAAAATTTGGCATAGTCTTTTGTCTTTTGAAAAACTTACTCACAAGGTAAAAATTAAACGCGACCCAAAAAGGTCCAGGAGAAAAAAATGGCAAAACCTTTAGGTATCACTGAAGTTGTCTTGCGGGATGCCCACCAATCAATACTGGCAACACGGTTACGTATTGAAGATATGTTACCGATCTGTGAACAACTGGATCAAATTGGCTATTGGTCAATTGAATCCTGGGGTGGCGCCACCTTTGACGCCTGTATTCGTTATTTAGGAGAAGACCCCTGGGAACGGTTGCGTTTATTGAAAGCGGCTATGCCCGGCACACCACAGCAAATGTTGTTCAGAGGGCAGAATATTTTGGGTTATCGCCATTATGCTGATGACGTGGTCGATAAATTTGTAGAGCGTTGTGTTGTCAACGGCATTGATGTTTTTCGTATCTTTGATGCAATGAATGATATGCGCAATATTGAACGAGCCGTGACAGCGGTTTTAACTACCGACGCCCATGCACAAGGGACTATTTCCTATACGACCAGTCCAGTGCATACCATTGATAAATGGGTGGAGCAAGGACGTAAAATTGAAGATATGGGCGCGCATTCAATTTGTATCAAAGATATGGCCGGGTTGTTAAAACCTTATGATGCTTATGAGCTGGTTTCAAAGCTGAAAAAAGCGGTCGATATTCCCATACATTTGCATTGCCATGCGACCACGGGATTGAGCGTGGGAACGGTTATCAAAGCGGTTGAAGCCGGGATTGATAATGTAGATACAGCAATATCATCGTTAAGCATGACTTATGGACACAGTCCGACCGAAACGATTGTCGCCAGCTTGCATGGACGGGAAAGAGATACCGGTCTTGATTTACAGAAGTTGGAAAGAGTGGCGGAATACTTCAGAGGTATCCGCAAAAAATATGCTCAGTTTGAAGGCAGTCTGAAAGGCGTGGATAGTCGTATTCTGGTTTCGCAAGTGCCCGGCGGTATGCTGACCAATATGGAAAGCCAGTTAAAAGAACAGGGCGCTGCTGATAAATTTGATGAAGTGCTCAATGAGATTCCCAAGGTGAGAGAAGATTTGGGCTATCTTCCTCTGGTAACACCAACGTCACAAATTGTCGGGACTCAGGCTGTTTTGAATGTACTTGCCGGAGAGCGTTATAAAAGCATCAGTAAAGAAACAGCCGGGGTGCTGAAAGGCGAATATGGAGCAACGCCGGCGCCGGTCAATAAGGAATTGCAGGCTCAAGTATTGGATGGCGCTGAACCCGTTACCTGTCGGCCTGCTGATTTACTTGACCCGGAAATGGATAAACTGATTTCTGAAGTCAAGGAAAAGGCAGGAAAAGAAGGTGTTAAGCTGGCGGAGAATATTGAGGATGATGCGCTGATTTATGGATTGTTTGCACAACCGGGCTGGAAATTTCTGTTGAACAGAAACAATCCAGAGGCTTTTGAGGCAGCACCGAATCCAGAGGCATTTGCAGTCGCCAATACGGCTAAAAATGAGGATCAGACAGAAGCTTACACAGTCAATGTGGATGGTAGAAATTATAATGTTGTTGTTGCTCCAGGGGGTACGGAGATTAATGTTCAGCCCGTTACGGCGACGGCGACCTCTTCGCTAGAAGCCGCGGCTGGCGGTGCTGTTGTGGATTCGCCAATGGCCGGGAGTATCTTGAAAATTAATGTCAATGTAGGCGATAGTGTTGCCGCGGGTGATATTGTTATCATTATGGAGGCTATGAAAATGGAAACCGAGGTTCGTGCGAAAGTGGCGGGAACGGTAAGTGCTGTTAATGTTAAAGAGGGTACAGCAGTTGCGGTAGGTGATGTGTTAGTCACCTTGTAATTATTGCGCTAGTTTACGGTTTTGGGACATGCTGAATGTAAGCAGGGAAAGTTTTGTATCCTGTTTACATTCTGTGTCTGCATATTTGCGAATTAATAAGAAATGGTGCTGTAAGTCATAGGGCAAGTTGTTTTGTCAAGTGCGTGCCGGGCTTTATTCGTATGCAGATCGGAAAAGTGTACTCGCTGAAAGCCGTATCACTGTATCTTCTATCGCTCAAAAGAACAACGCATTCTTACTTTAAGTTAAACAAATAATTATTTCGAGACCTTTCATGGAAAACCTCACACGTTTATGGGAAAGCACCGGGCTATACAATATCAGTGGCCCACAGGCCATTATGATGGTGGTGGGCTTTCTGTTGTTGTATCTGGCTATTAAAAAAGGCTTTGAGCCTTTATTGCTATTGCCTATTGGATTTGGCGCCATTCTCAGTAATATCCCCGTAGCAGGTATAGCTGAACATGGCGGTATTTTGTATTATCTGTATGGCGGCATTAAAAGTGGTGTTTTTCCGTTGTTGATTTTTATGGGGGTTGGCGCTATGACTGATTTTGGTCCAATGCTGGCAAATCCCAAAACCCTGTTTTTAGGTGCGGCCGCACAGTTCGGTATTTTTTCCACATTATTGGGCGCGTTGGCGTTGAATGTTATTCCCGGGCTGGAGTTTTCCTTTAAGGATGCGGCGGCGATTGCCATTATCGGTGGCGCAGATGGGCCTACGGCTATTTATGTGGCTTCTAAACTGGCGCCAGAATTATTAGGAGCCATTGCCGTGGCGGCGTATTCTTATATGGCACTGGTGCCTTTGATTCAACCGCCGATTATGCGTGCGTTGACAACAGAGAAAGAGCGCAGTATTGAAATGCAGCAGTTGAGAACGGTCAGCAATACTGAAAAGGTCTTTTTCCCTTTAATGTTGTTGCTGTTATGTGCATTGTTGTTGCCGTCAGCTGCTCCGTTGGTGGGCATGTTTTGTCTGGGAAATTTGATGAATAGTTGCGGCGTTGTGGAACGACTTAGTAAAACGTCGCAAAATGAATTAATCAATATTGTAACTATCTTTTTAGGCTTGGCGGTTGGCTCTAAACTCAGTGCTGAGGCTTTTCTCAAAGTGGAAACTCTGGGTATTCTGGCGTTAGGCGCAATTGCTTTTTGTATTGGGACAGCTTGTGGCGTACTAATGGCTAAAGTCATGAACAGATTTAGTAAAACTCCCATCAATCCATTGATTGGTGCGGCAGGGGTTTCTGCTGTCCCGATGGCGGCAAGGGTGGCCAATAAAGTGGGGCTGGAATCCAATCCGCACAACTTTTTGTTAATGCATGCGATGGGGCCGAATGTGGCGGGAGTGATTGGTTCAGCTGTTGCGGCCGGGGTATTGTTGAGTTTGGTGCATTGATTGATTTCCAAGCATTTTGCAGGGGTAAATAATGGACGAAGCAGAAAAATCCATACAAGCCTATGACAGGCTTTATCAAAGTATTCCGGCAATTGGTTTTTTAAGCCGGAAAAAAAGAATCAATGCTTATCTCAAAGTGACTGAGATCACTCAGGTCATGATAGATGACCAGGAAATTAGTGAAGATCATGCGGTTTTTTTATTGTCTATATTGGTTCGTAAATCATCCGCTTTTCAAAAAGCGGCAATGATGGTGGCGCTCAATTTATCAGCTATCGGTAAAAAACGCTTGAAACCAGTTGGTTTCAAGTATGCGAATGAATTGCGCTGTAGTTTGCAGTTGTTGCCTGTGGATTGATCCAGTTGCCTTTTTAAGAAGGCGTGCGGTTAGTGTAATGGCGTTGTTGTGTATTCAAGGGCAGTAAATTTCTGCCCCTGAATGCAGGGTTGTCTACTTTTGCAGTTTTGCTTTTAGCATTTTATTGACTTCGCCGGGGTGTGCTTTGCCTTGGGTTTCTTTCATAACCTGGCCGACAAAGAAACCGAAAACTTTTTCCTTACCACTGAGATATTGTTCAACTTGGTTTGGATTATTGGCAATAATGCTATCAATGATAGTCTCAATGGCACCGCTGTCGGTAATTTGTTTCAAGCCTTTTGCTTCGATGATCTCATCAGCAGCTCCCCCATTGACCCACATTTCTTCAAAAACCTGTTTGGCGATTTTTCCTGAGATGGTATTGTCGGTAATGCGCTTAAGTAAGCCTGCCAAACGTTGATGGTTAATGGGACTTGCAGTAATTTCAAGTCCAGCTTTATTTAATGCCCCTAACAAATCACCGATGACCCAGTTGGCGCAGAGTCTGGGATCACAATTTGATTCCTGGACGAGAGCCTCATAAAAATCAGCCAGCTCCCGGGTTGATGTCAAAATTGAAGCGGTTTCACCGTCATGATTATAGTACTTAACAAAGCGCGTCTTTTTGGCGTCGGGTAACTCCGGTAATTTCGCTTTAATTTCGCTTTTTAGTGTATCATCAATATACACGGGTAACAGGTCAGGGTCGGGAAAATAGCGGTAATCATTGGCTTCTTCCTTGCTGCGCATGGAGCGGGTTTCATCTTTATTGGCATCGTACAGGCGAGTCTCCTGAACGACCTTGCCGCCATTTTCAAGAAGATCAATTTGTCTTTCAATTTCAAAATTAATCGCTTTTTCGACAAATTTGAAGGAATTAATATTCTTAAGTTCTGCGCGGGTACCCAATTCTTTTTGTCCTTTTGGGCGGACAGAGACATTGGCGTCGCAGCGGAAAGAGCCTTCCTGCATATTACCGTCACAGATTTCCAGGTATTGCACTAATTCATGCAGTTTACGCATATAGGCTACGGCTTCCTGGGCAGAGCGCAGATCAGGTTCGGATACAATTTCCAGTAGCGGAGTACCAGCCCGGTTAAGGTCAATGCCTGTCAAGCCATGAAAATCCTCATGTAACGATTTGCCGGCATCTTCTTCGAGGTGGGCGCGGGTTACGCCAATACGTTTTTGTACGCCATCGACTTCAATTTCCAGATGTCCCGGGCCAATGATAGGCAGTTCAAACTGACTGATTTGATAGCCTTTGGGGAGATCGGGGTAAAAATAGTTTTTACGCGCAAATACTGAATAAGGGGCAATTTCAGCGTCAATGGCCATGCCAAACTTGACGGCCATTAGAACGGCCTGTTGATTTAATACTGGCAGCACTCCGGGCAATCCGAGATCAACGGCGCAGGCCTGAGTGTTGGGTGCTGCGCCGTAAGCTGTCGCCGCGCCGGAAAATATTTTAGACTGTGTTGCCAGTTGAGCGTGAATTTCCAGGCCGATTACTGTTTCCCATTCCATCATAGTTCTCCTTATTCAAAGCCTTTAGGTGATTGTTGGTGCCAGTTTGTTACTTGCTGATATTGATGGGCAACGTTCAATAGCTGTGCCTCAGCGAAATAATTACCAATGATATGTAAACCAACGGGTTTGTTATGGATGAACCCGGCTGGAATAGACATAGCCGGTAAACCAGCAAGATTGACGGCGATAGTATAGATGTCCGATAAGTACATTTGAATTGGATCTCCGGTTTTTTCACCGATTCCAAAAGCAGTTGATGGTGACACCGGACCCATAATGACATCGACATCTGATAATACTGTTTTAAAATCTTCGCTAATCAGACGCCGAATTTTTTGTGCTTTTAGGTAATAGGCATCGTAATATCCTTCGGACAGTGCGTATGTGCCCATTAAAATACGCCGTTTGACTTCGGCGCCAAAGGCTTCGCCGCGAGATCGGGTGTATAAATCACTCAGGTCTTCGGGGTTTTCACAACGATAACCAAAGCGAACGCCGTCATAGCGTGACAGATTAGATGAGCACTCGGCTGAAGCGATGACATAATAGGCTGGAATAGCCAGATTCAGATTAGGCATGGAAACTTCTTTAACTTCGGCGCCTATTTTTTTGTATTCATTAACGGCAGCATCAATAGTTACGGCAATATCAGTATTCAGGTCGTTGCTGAAAAACTCTTTGGGTAAGCCGATTTTCAAGCCTTTGAGACTGTTGTTCAGGTTTTCACTATAATCAGGAACAGTGTGATCGACACTGGTCGAGTCTTTGGCGTCGAATCCGGCCATTGTTTGTAGTAATAGAGCGGCATCTTCGGCATTTCTGGCCATAGGGCCGCCCTGGTCAAGGCTGGAGGCATAGGCGATCATGCCAAAACGGGAAACGCGGCCATAAGTGGGTTTTAAGCCGGTAATGCCGCACAAGGAGGCCGGTTGGCGGATGGAACCGCCGGTATCGGTGCCGGTGGCGGCTGGCGTTAAGCGTGCGGCAACTGCGGCTGCAGAGCCGCCGGAAGATCCTCCGGGTACGGTGTTAGTGTCCCAGGGATTTTTTACTACGCCATAGAAACTGGTTTCGTTGGATGAACCCATGGCAAATTCGTCCATATTCAGTTTGCCCAGCATCACAGCGCCTGACTGGTTAAATTTTTCAATTACCGTGGCATTATAAGGAGCGGGAAAATTGTCCAGCATTTTTGAGCCACAGGTGGTCTTAATATTGCGGGTGCAAAAAATATCTTTTTGGGCAATGGGTATGCCGGTCAGTGGATGGGCTGAGCCTTCAGAGAGTTTGATGTCCGCAGCTTTTGCCTGTGCTAAGGCGGTTTCTTCAGAAACTGTGATAAAACAGTTAATATCCTGATGATTATTGATGCGAGTCAAAAAGTTTCGGGTCAGTTCTACACTGGAATATTGCCGGTTGCGTAAATCCGAGGCAATTTCTGCTATGGTTTTGTGATGCATAATCCTTCCGTTAGTCGATAACTTTGGGGACAAGATAAAGACCGGATTC
>CAYNIU010000115.1:0-7286 GCA_964397365.1 uncultured Methylomarinum sp.
GGTGTGATAGATGGCTGTCATAGTGAATTTGTTGTTGTTTTATCCATTGAATTGCGCCGGGATGACGGGATATAAGGTAGGTGGTCACAATTAATTTACTCCACTGGTATATATTTCTTTTGCTTTTTTGGCTGATTTTCCATTCGGTGACTCCCACCAGTCTTTTTCCTGCCATCGCATTTTTATATCTGCCAGAGCGTTCGTTTTGATTTCTCCTTCTTCCAGTTCTTGCCAGGCGAATGCTAAAGCCTTTCCACGCAGTGCGTCCTGTTCTGTACATCGATTTTTCTGCATAAAGTGTTGTATCTTCTGTTCCACCCAGGCTGAACGATTGGCTTTAGCCTGTTGGACTTGCATCTTTTTTTCAATTTTTTCAGCTATTAACTGGTAAGGTATCAGTCGAACCCAGCCTAATGGATATTTAGGCTCACCAGAAACCACAAGACGACGGGTTTTCGGGAAATCTCTGCCCGTTTTTCCCAGCTTATACAACTCTCTCATACTTTGTAGTTGATTATCTTGTAACCAATCACCTGTCATCCCTCGCCAACCACTGCCCCAGGATAACTGCATATAGGCTGCTTCCTGATCATCGGCAATCATTGCCAAAATATTTTCACATTCCTGCTTCGGTTGATGTTTCCCTTGCTTTTGATAAAACTCAATTTCATGCGTTAAACGATATCGTGCATGTGCATTGAGTTTTTCTTTTAGGGATACAAAATCTTTAGGTAACAAGTTACTGATGATGTCTTTTTGCATCCAGCGGTTATCACTGAGTAAAAACCCATCCCATTGCATGGAAAAAACAGCCAATGCATTGGTTTGTAATACTTCTGCATACATACCGTCCGCCTGTTGCCAGTCATTAAAACTTCTTCGCTTACTCATGCTGCGCCAGCGATTTTCATTGAGCCAACGTATATCGCTTAAACGTAAATCATCATTTTCAAATAGGGCATCCTTGACTTTAAACGCTCTAAACAGGTCTTGTTTTGCGTCTTTGCCGACTAATTCACTGATTAATTTTGAATCAGCGTTGCCTCTTTTAGCCGAGGGTCGTTTGTGTCTGGTATCCCAATAAGGTAAAAATCGTTCATAGCTTTCATTTGGCAAAGCTCTCAATATTTCAGATACACATGCTGTTCTAATCGCTCCTTTAATCGCCGTACCCGGAATATACGGACGATTTAAGGCATCTTTAACATGCTCCCGAAATTTCTCGGGTATTTTTTGTTTGCCGGATAACCAGGGTAGGCGATAACCAAAATCTTGTCCGGCGGTATTGACTAGATCTGATAAGTGACTCCCCGATGCCAATAATGTATCCAGGTTCTGATCACCCGTAGCCACAGCATTAAAACTTTGTGGTTGATCTACAATCAATAAATCATTACCCCGTGCGATATAATCCAGTTCTTTGAATAATTCTTCGCCAGAACCGGCCTGGGTGGGTGTAATAATTTCCAGTCCCAATTTATTACTTTGATTGATACCTTTCATCATTAACCTGCCTTGACAAAAAAACCGCGCCCGTCACGGTATATTTTATGATCTGTATATTCGCCGGACACATCGACCATACGCCCTTGTAACGGTTGAGCAAACACACTGCCTTCTGCAAACATTCGTAAA
The DNA here is from genome assembly GCA_964397365.1 of uncultured Methylomarinum sp. Classification (GTDB taxonomy): domain Bacteria; phylum Pseudomonadota; class Gammaproteobacteria; order Methylococcales; family Methylomonadaceae; genus Methylomarinum. The sequence continues at coordinate 1,636 of CAYNIU010000115.1, forward strand.
CGTTGTTTGCGTTTGCCTGTGTTTCCAATCCATCCACCTCTGGAAACCAGTTTATAGGCCGAATTTTGTAACCAGCCAGTGTGACAATCTGCGGGTGCCGGATTGACTAATGACAAAGCAACGGCAGTTTCATTTGTAGCCCACTGTAAATCTGGGTTTTTACCTGCTTTCCAAGTAAAGCAGCCATTACCATTGCTACGATCAGCTCCGATTCCATTATCAGCTAATAAACTCAAGAGCATTTCAAACTGTTTCTGGTCGCTTTCGCTGTCAAACTTCGCCAAAAAATATAGACCGCCTTGTTTATGAAACCAGATTCGGCTGAAATTAAACAACTGGCTTTCAGCGGCATGATTAGTTGCCCGTTCCATTGCCAGTCGAGGTCGTTCTTCTTGCAGCCAGAGCCGTTTCGGCAAGGTTTGTTGTGAAGTAGCTAATACCTCCTGACAAATAGAGAGTTTATCTACCCAACTGGATTGATTAAATGCACACTTCCATAATGTACTGTCCAGCCATTGAATTTTTTTTAGTTTTTTAGCTTCTTGTAAGCGATCCTCTGTCAGAATGATAGCCTGACTGTTTAGCGAACGCGGCAAGAAATAGCAGTCCTTGTAAAACGGGAATGCTGAACTGAGTTGAAAACCCGGTTGTTGTGCTTTTTGTTGAACCTGTTCAGGGTCTATCATTGCCCAGGTGGTAATAATAGCCGCGCTGAGGGTATCTGAATGAATAAAGCTGTTACTTTCTTCATAATAATGATTGCCGCGACTGTCCACATGAAAGGGTGCAGTAAAAGTAAGTCGATAACACTGCATATGCACCTCAAGCCGTTGCGGTTGTAAAAACAGCCAACTCATGTTGTTCCGGTAATTCCTCACCTGATTTGCCGGTACGATAATCTTCGACTGTACGTCTTTGTATTTTATCGATATTGAATTGTACTGCGCCATAACCTCGGGAACCATGTCCACCCAAGCTATCATGTTGTACCAGTTCCAGTGATTCTCGCAGCAGTTTTAAAAATTGTTGTTCATCATCTCCTTCCATCAGCGTCAGAATTAATTCAAGTTGAAACTCTGCTCCCGCAGGCACTCGTTCAAATTGACGCGGATTGGCTGCTGCCGTAATACGATCAATATTGACTTCTGTTTTTACCTCTGTCATTGGCATGTCTGTGTTTGGCGCATTAGCGAGTTCATGACGACTTGACTCTGTTAAATGTGCATCGCGTACCATTAAGCGGGTAGGTTGAGTGTTTGCTTCTGCGGCGGATACGCCAAACATTTTTCCTAATAATGTATCAGGGTTCTTGCCTGCATCTGTCTTATCACCATTAACACTGAATCCACCTTCCTGGTTAAACTTTTCATCACCTCGCGCCCGTTCAAGTAAAGAACGCATTTTGCCGCGTAATGATGAACCCGGAATATAGGGTTCATTGGTCAATGGATTACGCACCACCACTTTATCCGCACCCCCTATTGCCATACCGATGGAGTTTCCACCGATATGCAAACCGGTTAATACGGTAATACGACCTTTAATGAATAATTTGCTGTGAATTTTTACATTGTTTTGTTCAGTCATCTTCTTTTCCTTGTTTTATTTACCGCCGTAGGCCTTGTGGTAGGCTAAAATTGCTTCAAAAAAATTACAGAACCGTTTGAAAGTTTCTGGTTGTTTAACATCAACTACATCGATGGCGCAGGACAAAGCTTGTTCCAATGCTTCAAAGTATGGTTTTTTATTCTTTTCTGTTCGTCCTAAGGCATAGGCCAATTTGGGCTTAAGTAATAACAGCTCTCTATATGATCTTTCGTTAAAAACGTTTAACATTTGTATTTTTTTTACAGTTCCATAGGCATTGCGAATTTGAGATGAACTCACATTTTTGCCCATTTTCTTACCTAATTCTTCCGCAAAACTAACCATTTGTTTTGCAGTATTGTCACTCTGAATAAATGACTTAATTTGTTCACTCATCGACCTTACTCCTTAATATTAATTTCAAATTCTTATTACTGCTAAGTAACGATTACAACAGTTAATATCAATTATTTTTCCGCATTCATCGTTCCCACGCTCTGCGTGGGAATGCATCCAGTGACGCTCTGCGTCGCCATCACCAGGGATCAATGTCTATCAAGCCATCCTCCCCATTAAAATAATTCCCGGCGCTGGAATAACGCCAATGCTCGGCTCTGGCCACATACCCCCGCTTGACCGGGTTATGGTGTATATAATCCAGTTTCTCCCTCATCATCTGTTCATTAAAAATCAGTTCAGCATGACTCCCTTCTTGCCAGAACTGGTACTGACGATCTTTTTTATGCGCTCTTTTTGCAAAACCAAAGCGGGTTAGAAATTGTTTCAAGCCTTTGGTTTGTAAATAATCAATAATTTTTCGGGCGGTGTAGGATTTAAAGCTGTTTACACATTTATCCAGTCTTTCCGCTTGGGCTACGAAGTGCAAATGGTTTTCCAATACCACATAGCCATACAGTTTCAGCCCGTGTTGCTGGCGTTGAAACGTCCAGCAATCCAGTATTATCTGGACGGTTTCCGGTCGGGTAAAAACCGGTAACCATTCCAGGACAGTACAGGTTAAAAAATGCGCCTGATTGGGTTCGGTTATGGTGTATCTGCTTCTGCCCATGTGTTCTCCTGTTTTTGACGCAGAGCGTGGGAACGATAAACATCAATTATTATTTTTCCGTATCGAAAATTCAGCCCAGCGCAACGATAATTGCAGCCAGTCTAAAGCCGGTTGTTTACCGGACAACATTTGTGTATTAATTAACTGCTTTTGAATGCCAACTAATTTGTTTTCTATTCCCTGATAGCGGTTAGCCATGCGTTTTAAGTTATATACCAATCGCCATCGCCATTTGTCCCAGTAGATCAAGTCCTGTATTTGTTGCTCTGTTGCCAAATGACTTTGTCGCTGTTTAACTTCCTTTACCGACAGCACAACCTGACGTAGACGTTCTATAAGAGCCTGGCTATTGGTTTCTTCGCAGATGTCGAGTATCTCTATACGCAACTGTTTGGCATCTTCAAAACTTTCCCAGCCTATTGCTGTTTCTAAAAAACATAATGCATCTTTTTCCTTTTTGCCTCGAAGCAGTTTTTTAGCCATCTCCTCGGCATTTCCCGCCAACTGCGCTGATCGGGATATGGGGTATTTTCCTCCCACCATTGCAATACCACCAGATAAGGTAAAATTCGGATTATTGGCACAATATTCTTGAAATTCATTTTTGATCGTTTCGGCAACATCCGGCAATTCATCCCAACTTCCAATGATGAATACATCATCGCCGCCCGCGTAAATAAGTTGGGTGTGTGGAAAAATTTTTAACTTCTGCTGTAAGTAACCGGCAAAAAACAAGTGTAATTGCCTTGATAAGGTGGCAACCCTTGATAATGACCCCATATCATTGGTATTACCCTGTTTCTTGAAACGCAACCCTCTGATAAAAACTTGTCCCAGATTGTCAACATCCATGCGTAACACACCCATTCGATTTATACCTTTTGCATGGTCGGCAAAGTGATCAAATTCCCATTCTCCACTTTCCTTTTCTTTATCCCATTTGCCAATAAATCGAAACCCTTGTGAGTAGCCCTGCTGATTTGCAGTAAAACCCGACATATGATTAATTGATTCAAGATGTGAGTCTGACAAGTCGGTTAATTCGCTTAATTCAGGTGGGTTGGTCAGAAAGTACAGTGTGCAATCAGTTCCGGGAAGCTCCACTCGTTGTATATAGTTTTTTAGTTTGTTTTTTACAGTTGTTCTATCTTTATTCCATGCCCAGAATATATAGCGGGTTTCAGCCAGTACTTGTCCAATCTTTTGCAGGTCACGACATTGAATGCAGATACTGTTTTTCAAATCTGCCGCTAGATCGTCCCTACCACATATCTTGCATGAATCCGCAGTATATTGTGATTGTGCGGCAAAGCATTCTATATCCTGACTAACTTGTGCAATAAAAGGCTGTAAGCGATGTTTTTGCAAATCTTCATTGGCCGTTTTCCAACATTGCCCCATATTTCCAGCACGAAAATTTTCTTCGAATAGCTCTGACATGCCGATGCCTAAATAAATTTCCCCCTGAAACTGTAGTAATAACTCGTCATTTACCTTAGCAACCTCTTCCTGCAATTTTTCATCAAGATGCGCGGGTATCAATAAATAAAACTTGCCACCCGATGAATAAATTCGTGCTGTAGGGTATAAACCCAGCTTACGAATGAGTTGTTCTGATACCGCATCACAAAGCAGTTGAATAAAAAGTGATCGTCCGCGTAAGCCTTTTGCCGCACCTTTACTGGTTATTTTGTAGATGAATTTTTGGATACCGGAAAAATCACCGCAAACCAGTTTCCATTTCGCTGATTTTGCGTCTTTATATTTTGCGGTTTCCAGATCATCTTTAGCCTGATGATATAAAAACAAACCTTCCCCAATTGCAGCTGTTATACGCAAATGATCAAACAGGGATATATCAGGATGTCTAACATTGGTGGCAGCAGGTATTTGAGACAAATGTTGTTCCATCAAACTCAGCAAACTTCTTAATATTGATGCAAACAATTTCTGTTTATTTGTACCTGATTGAAAATTTTGTAGTTTGTCCAGGTTATCTAAAAAGTTCCGAGCTATGGCTTTATAGTCTTCTACTAAGCTTTTTTCACTTAACCAGCCTTCGCCCTTTGTACTTTTTTGTTTTTGCATCTCCAGTTGATTGGCAGATTGCGGATAAATCGCATGAGCTTCCAAAGATAATGAGGTTAGCGGTAAAAAATATGAATTTTCTCTCGCCTGTTCTTCCAGACTAACTCGGCCTAATAATGATTCCAGTCTGGTTTTTTTATGGATATTTTTGGTATAAAAATCTCCTTGTTCTCTTTCTGCACTGGCAAAATGATCGGCTGTCTGTACAATTTTCTCAAGATAGTTCTTTGCTTGCTGGGAAGGATTATGATGATGAGCTGCCAGGTTTATCCAGTTTTGGTCTGCTTTTTTTGATGATTGCCGTTCAGTTGGTTGTATTTCGGGAATGCATTTAGTTAGTTTTTCACAAAACGCGAGTGTATTTAATACATGCTTATGACTGTAATAATGTCCTTGTTCATTCCACTTACAATATGCCTGCTGCTTATTATTGTCGTTACGATACTGATCAAGCGTCTCAGACCGTTCAAAGAATTTACCAATATCGTGTAGTAAACAGCCTAATAGTAAATGTTCGTGTTCTTTCATAATCTTTTCCGTTATAGATAATTAATTTGTTCTTGTTCCAATTGAATAATATAGTGCGTATTCGGTCTTTTTCCCTTTGGCGCGATAAGGTAGGGTTCTGAATGTAAGCCCAGCGCCTCTTTAATTTGCCGATTAATACGCGATTTTCGTTGTTCAAAAAAACTTTTGCTCATGCCCTCTTTTAGTGTTTTTTGTGTCCGTTCAGTATTGCCCATTTCTCCCAAGAACTGACAATAGTAATGCAGGTAGCTTCTAGCATAGTCTTTATCAGGTGCGCCTTCACTCGGGCAACAGATCTGTTGTCGATGGGTAAACTGTTTCTGCAATATCCAATAATAAAAAACCATATCTGCTGGTTTAGTAGGTATTGCAATATCAT
>CAYNIU010000116.1:0-7254 GCA_964397365.1 uncultured Methylomarinum sp.
TAGGCGCTTACGGTGGTTACCGTCAAGTTTCTGATAATGGCGGCCTTTACAAATCAAATAAATCTTCTGCGCACTTTAAAAATGAAACAGCGCACATGACCAACACCTATTTAACCGATACCGGCGGCATCAAAACAGCTCGGGATTTTACTGTGGCCGGTGTTGAAGCGGCCTATATGCAAGGGCCTTTCTCCGTACAGGGTGAGTATATGCGTGGCTGGCTAAACCGTAGCAACCCGAATCCAACGGTTTCTTTTGATGGATTTTATGTTCAAACAGCTTGGACTTTAACGGGAGAATCAAGGACTTACAAAGGTAAAGACGGCAAATTCAAACGTTTGAAGCCCACTCAAGAATTCAGCCTGAAAAATGGTGGCTGGGGCGCTGTGGAAATGGCTGCTCGTTTTGACCAAATCAATTTAAGTTCAAATGATATTCAAGGTGGACACCAAAGAGGCGTCACTATGGCGGTCAACTGGTATCTGAATGAGAATGTGCGATTAATGGCTGATTACCGTCTGGCCTTTGATATTAAAGGATCTCCGGCAGCCACCAGCGCAAACGGAAGAGTTCCTGATCAGGATATTGCCACTCTGCGTGCTCAGTGGGCATTCTAGTCAAATCCCATCATCTCCATTTATAAAGCCAAAAAAGGCCGGTATTCCACCGGCCTTTTTCTATTCTATAAGAAGTTAACAATCTGCTCAATTGATGATTTCTGCGTCAGTCACCTCAAACGCCGCTGGCTGTATGTGCGGTGCGGATTATTTAACGCATAGCATGGGAAAGGGAAATCAAGCGTTACTACTATTTTTTCCTTGCGAAGCGATCAAACGCCACTTATCGACACACCTCAATTTTTTGATGCAATATTCTCTACGGGTGGCGGAACTTCTGTCATGTCCGGCTTCCACATAAATGACTTGTTGCGGCTGTCGCGCTCTAAAATATTTGGCTCCCTGGTTCTTGACATGTTGTTCGAAACGTCTCTCGACATCCGTAGTAATACCAGTATATAAAGAATTATCACTACAGCGAATAATATAGACAAACCAAGTCATTGATTGTCCACCCTCCCTTATTCTTGTTTTTTATTACCAATAAATTTTAAGTTGAAAACAGCAGCGCCCAGCAAACCCACCACAATATAGGCATACCGAGTTATAAAAATCAGAAAACCATTCTGACTATGGGAGGCCGCATCTTTTATTGGCGGCGTTACCAGCCAGGTCCACGTCAATGCAATTGTAAAATAAACCACCAACCCCGCCACAGCCCAGGAAACAGGCTGACGACTGGTATTTTTAGCCGATAAATAAAACCAAACTGCTATTAATATCGCAACTATTGAACCTATCATATTTTCACCTTTTTGTTTTTTTAGCTACTATGAAACCAATTGCAAACAGCAACATTTATTAAAATGTGTATTATTTCCTTATACTGGCATTACCATTAAATTAAATTAAGTTACGATATTCATTGTATTTGACCATAGAGCTTATCTGTACAGTACGAATGAATTCGCACCCCCCCTTGATTTAATGACAATATTACGCCGTTTGCATTGACTCAATACCTTTATTGGCCAGTCGGTCTGCTTTCTCATTACCTGGATTACCCGAATGACCTTTGACCCAAACCCATTCTATATCATGTTGTTGGATAGCCATATCCAGACGCCGCCACAAATCTTCATTTTTGACTGGCTTTTTACTAGCTGTTTTCCAATCTCGTTTTTTCCAGTTATTCATCCATTCTGTAATTCCCTGCAAGACATATTTGGAATCGGTATTCAGTTTAACCGGACACGGCCGTTTCAATGCTTCCAACGCCTGAATAGCGGCCATTAATTCCATTCGGTTATTAGTGGTTTCTGCTTCTCCCCCATACAATTCTTTGGCTTTTCCTTTATATTGCAAATAAGCCCCCCAACCACCCGGCCCCGGGTTACCTTTACAGGCGCCATCAGTATAAATAATAACCGCTTCGGTCATTTGTTTTTCCTGTGTATTGATTGATTCAAAATATTCCTGGCCGTCGCAAAACGTGCTTTCTGCCGACTCACGTTACCAACCGGTATCAATCTGTAGCGTCTTTTTACGGCTTTTACAGCGTAGGCCATGGAAAATATTGACCGGCCATTAAAATGAAATTTCCCGGGCTTAATTGTGAAGGTATCCAGATAAAACTCAGCTGTTGTCAGTATGTCGAAATTTGTTAATTTCAACCAATCCATAATTCTACTGCGAGAAATAAAATATTTAAACCAGAAACGTGGCCATTTTTGCTCCAATAGAAATTGATAACGTACCGATAAGCTAAAGGGATTGAAATTCAGAATGATAATTTCACCACCCGGTTTCAATACCCGCTCTATTTCCCGCATAGTATGAAACCAATGAGCGTCGAACTCCAGCAGGTGTGGCAAAATAACAAGATCCATAGATTCAGTTTGTACCGGTACATCATATGCTTTGCCTTTTATTCGTAATGCGCCATCGCACCCTAACGCTTCAGCATCCAAAATGCAGTAATTCCGGTAAAGAGAACAATCAATAAAATCATCCTCCCATCCCAGCCCACCTATTTGCAATTGTTGCTGTTTACAACTGACAGTAATGGAACGTTTTAAAAACTGACCTTCCATTGTTTTTAACAATTTTCCGCGCGGCGATTGATACAGGGCAAACAAAAATTTTCTTTTCATCCGCGTTCACTTGGGAGTATTGAGGAAAAACAAGCTATAATTACAGCTTTTCCAAAACTGTAATGTGTATTTAACAATAATGACACGTTCTAATCGTCCACTCCGTTTTTTTATTTATCTGTCCATTATATTTGCGACAGCGTGTACTCAACAATCGCCATCTCACTTGGTTATCAATGAAACACCGCCGCCGGTTATCAGTAATGAACCGGTTTATACGGAAGAGTCGTCCACCACTCCCACCGACATTATTACTAAAAGCACAGAGTCACACACTCAAAAGCAAACATCTGAATCCATTTGGGAACGCTTGTTGTCACTGTATTCCTTATCCACCATCCGTCATGACCGTATTGAACAGCAATTAACCTGGTATTTACAGCACCCTGACTATTTAACCCGCATTCAACAACGCGCTGAACCCTATCTCTACTTCATTTTAAACGAAATTGAAGCTAAAAAAATCCCCGGAGAACTGGCCTTGCTTCCAGCTATAGAAAGCGCTTTCAGACCAAAAGCCTATTCTCACAGCCGGGCAGCCGGTCTGTGGCAGTTTATTCCATCAACCGGACGTTTTTTTGGCCTTAAACAAAATTGGTGGTATGACGGTCGCCGTGATATTGTCACCTCCACTCGAGCGGCTACTGACTATTTAAAACAGCTCAGTAAAGAATTCAATGGTGACTGGCCTCTGGCTTTAGCCTCTTATAATGCCGGTAAAGGCAACATCAGAAAAGCTATCCGACGTAACCGTAAACAGGGTAAAAAAACAGATTACTGGTCATTGCAATTACGACAGGAAACCATGGATTATGTTCCCCGATTGTTAGCTATTGCCAGAATTTTTGCCGCCCCTGAAACCTATCATATCACCTTACTGGAAATCCCTAATCGCCCTTATTTTGAAGTTGTCGATATCAAATCACAACTAGATCTAAGCAAAGCCGCAGAAATGGCGCAAACGCCTATTGATGAATTTTTAAAACTAAACCCGGGTTTTAACCGCTGGAGTACTGACCCCAACGGCCCTCATCATTTACTGATTCCGGTGGCTAAAGCCGATGCCTTTAAAACCAGTCTGGCTCAACTGTCTGAACAGGACAGGATGAAATGGATTCGCCATAAAATTGCCACCGGTGAAAGTCTCAGCGTCATTGCCCAAAAACACCATACAACAATCCAGGCCATCAAACAAAGCAATCAATTAACCGGCAATCGCATTCGTGCCGGTAAACATCTGTTAATCCCAATATCCCATCAGTCACAAAATCTGGCGCTATTTAATAAACAACGCCGCAATCACATATATACCGTTAAAAAAGGTGATACTTTCTGGGAGATAGCCCGGCTATTTTCCATCTCAAGTAAAGACCTTGCTCGCTGGAATCTGCTTTCAGTTAATGCCTTGTTACACCCGGGACAAAGACTAGTCATAAAAAAACCGGTTAATATCACCACAACAACCAGCGCGATCAATTCTTTTCAGTCGTTACATTACACAGTAAAAAAAGGCGACTCTTTATTTGAGATTTCCCGTAAATTTAATGTTTCCATTGCTGATTTACGCAAATGGAACAACAACGCTACAGGCACACTTCTGCAACCCGGACAAAAATTAAAAGTGCTGGTTGATATTAGTCAACCATCCACTTAAGAACAAGCAACAATTATACCGTTTCCTTGCTCAGCGTGAGAACTACTAGGGTGGATTATTTTTATGAGTTACCTAAGCGCTTTCTAACCTATGGCAAACTTTAAAACGCATTTATTAATTGCGGCAGCGGCCAGCGGAATAACATCGGTGGCAATTATAGCCACCGACATGATTTCTCCGGTTGAAATCGGACGCTATTTCCCGCTAGGTGTAGCAGGCGGATTACTACCCGACATTGATTCCGACAATGCTATACCCACCAAAATTTTTTTTAGTCTACTGGCGCTATATGGCGCTTTTTTAATGGTATTGTGGGGGCTTTCCAGCTATAGTTTTGCTGAACTGGCTGTCATATGGGTCGTTGTCTTTATCTTTATCAGATATATCGTCTTTGAAGCTTTTGCACGTTTAACAATACACAGGGGGGTATTTCATTCTTTTCTTGCCGGCGCATTTTTCAGTTTATTAACGGTTAATATCAGCTATTACCTTTTTGAATACTCTATTTTTATCTCCTGGATGAACGCTTGCTTCATTGGCCTGGGCTATTTGATTCATTTGTGTCTAGATGAGATTTACAGTGTAGACTTAATGAACGAGCGTTTGAAAAAATCTTTCGGCAGCGCTTTAAAACTCATCAGCGTTAACAGCATCAAGTCATCTTTACTGATGATGCTGTTAACGATAACACTGTATACCTCTTGCCCTGACGTTACTCCATTCTGGAACAAAGTAAGCGCAACCATAACTGCCTATTCAGCACAAAACAAATGGCTACCAAAACGTAACCAGTGGTTTACCGGATTATCAGAACGGTTACTGAGCTGCGCCTCATCCTGACTCTGGATCAGGATCCGGTCAGTGCAAGTTGTAACAAATTGGCCAATTGTGCTCCACTATTCTGCTTCACATAATTAACAACTATAGGGGTAAATTGTGAAACCATACCCTGTGACAGATCCAGCTGCTGAAACGCTGAAACCAGTGAAGCCGCTGTATCAAGCGTTTTATTCCCACCCATCATGGTTGACAGTCCACTCGCTATATTCTGTGTCGCTGACGATTGCTTAGGAACTGCCGCCAGCATTCCATCCATTCCAGGCACAGCCTGACTTAACTGACTGAAAGCATCAGCGGCCATACGTTGCTTGGCAACCTGGAACAAAGCACCAGCACCGCCCTGAGCCTGCGCCTGAGTAACCCCCAATTGCTGCATTAACACATCGGTTAATCCTGATTGCACCGATGTGGTAGTCGCATTATTGATTACAGCACCCGACGTCTGCACCGCCTGATTGACATTATTAACCGTTTCAGCGCCTTGTTGTAGTGTTTCAGCGGTTTTATCAGAACTGTCGTTTAAAAAATCCAACCAGCCGGCTTGTACATTTCCGACCATTGCCAGAGTTAAAGCCAGAGGCAAACTTACTGCCATATTTTTTTTAATTTTCATACATTCTCCTTTATGCGTCCAAAACCGGAAGCGCATTTAACAGTTTTTGAGTATATTGATGCCGGGGTTGAGTCAACACTTGTTCAACATCGCCGTATTCGACAATTTTACCCTGATACATAACAGCCACCTCGTCGGCAATTTCCGCCACTACAGCCAAATCATGAGTAATAAACAAATAACTTAACCCCTGTTGTTGTTGCAGGTTTTTTAACAGCTCAATAATCTGTGCCTGTACCGACACATCCAGGGCGCTGGTCGGCTCATCGCAGATAATCAGTTTCGGCTTGACCGCTAGCGCTCTGGCAATACAAATACGCTGTCTTTGCCCTCCTGAAAATTCATGAGGATAACGCAATGCAGCGGATTCCGGCAAATCGACCTGTTGCAGAAGACTAGCAACTCTCGCCTGTCTGTCCGCTGAACACATCTCTGGCAACAATGATTTAATGCCTTCGGAAATAATATCACCCACCAGCATTCTCGGATTCATCGCCGCAAACGGATCCTGAAAAATAATCTGCATTTCACCACGATGCCTGCGTAATGTTTCCCCTCGCAGTTTGGTCACATCAACGCCGTCAAATATAACCTCTCCTGCTGAAGCCGGACTTAAGTTCACCAATCCTTTTCCTAATGTTGTTTTACCACAGCCGGACTCCCCTACCAGCGCCAGCGTTTTGCCCTGTTGTAAATAAAAATTAACGCCATCTACAGCCTTGACATAATCAACAATCCGCTTAAAAATTCCTTTGTGAATTGGATAATAGACTTTAAAGTCAGTGACTTTCAGTAATGGTTTGTTTTCTGATGGGGCTTTATTAAGACAACTTTGCATTGACGGCAAAGCGGCCAACAATTTAAGACTATAAGGATGTTGAGGCTGTTTAAAAAAGACCTGTGTTTCCGCTGTTTCCACAATACGTCCCTTTTGCATCACCGCAATACGATCCGCCATAGCCGATACCAACGCCAGATCGTGACTGATCAACCACAACGCCATCCCCGTTTGCCGCTGAATATTTTTCAGCAGCGCCAGTATCTGCGCCTGAATGGTCACATCCAGAGCGGTGGTCGGTTCATCGGCAATCAACAAATCCGGCTTGCCGGCCAGAGCCATGGCAATCATGACCCGCTGTCGTTGCCCCCCCGATAACTGATGGGGATATTCATCAATACGCCGAGCCGAATCAGGAATTTCAACTTGCTGCAACAACTTTAGTACTTGGCTTCTAATTTCCCCTTGAGGATAGGAAAAATGTATGCGCATGACTTCAGCGACCTGCTCGCCAATTGTCATCACAGGATTCAATGACGACATGGGATCTTGAAAAATCAGACCAACACGTTTACCCCGCAGCCGGCAAAAATCCACTTCTGGTATGGTCAGAATATTTTCATCTTGCAGATATATACTGTCAGCACTAATATTGGCGC
>CAYNIU010000117.1:0-7194 GCA_964397365.1 uncultured Methylomarinum sp.
TAGCTTTATAATGCAGGTACAAACCTTCCTGGGTAGGTTTGTTATAGTACGGTGTCACCAATAAACAGGCATCAGCGCCCACCTGCTTGGCTCGGCGAGTCAAATCAATTGCTTCTGTAGTGGAATTGGCGCCCGTTCCGGCAATAACCGGAATTCTGCCGTCCACATATTCAATGACCGCCCGGATAACCTCACAATGTTCATTTTCATCCAGTGTTGCAGATTCTCCTGTGGTTCCCACCGCAACCAGCGAATCAGTCCCTTGAGCTATATGAAATTCAACAAGTCTTTTCAGACTGTCATTATCTACACTTCCATCTTCATTCATCGGGGTTACTAAAGCAACGATACTACCTTGAATCATGCCAATCTCTCGTCCGGAATTAATACATTAAAAGAGATCATTATAACAAGCAACCCGTTAAAACTCAGCCTGTCTTTCAAATGACAGTGAATAGACTCATCACCCATGAAATTTTTAGTACTTCGCCAGATCGGGCTTTATTTTTAAAACACCACAAAAGCCTTTCATCCCGCCTTGCAAAACAATCTCCTGAATACAGCAGTAACCTTACTGACTTAAACTAATACCTTTAGCAATAAACTCGACAGTTTTAGCAGGCACCTCACCCAATACAACAATTTGATGTTCTCCACTGCTTCGGGTAAAAGAGTTCACCGATCCGATAGTTTGTAAGCCCTCACTTATTTCCTCGTCCTTATCATCTACATAGACCGAAACAGAAGAAAAACCATCGCTTAATACCAGATGATCCACTGGTCGTTTTGATTTATGCATAGATACCCGGATAAAAAAAACTTTTTTAAATCCTTTTGGCAAATTATTCAGAACAAATGAAATTTTATCGAAAGATTCGGTCTTTGCCTGATGAATATGCTGAACATTAAAACGCTGATTTTCTTTATTGATTTTTACGAACGGAATAGCGGCGGCTTCCACACTGATATCAGTAAAAACAACTTGTTCTAATGTCACTCCAGCCAGATTGTATACTTCAACCTTTAATGGCAATAATTGTTGTTTATCAAGCCAAATTTTACGACTGTATCTGAAGTCATCTTTCGATTGAATGGCAATGACCAGAGACGGTCTCATGGCGACCGACTCTTCCCCTAACACAGAAACTTGATAGACTTCTGCCAGTGACGAAATTTTCTGAGGTAAATCTATAATAAATGAGCGACTTACAGGACGATGATTCACTACGCGTTTATGGGTTTCCTTAAATGTGCAGCTAACCATCCCGGAATCCCTGATAACCTCACGCATAGGTGAATTTAAAGACAGTAACCGCTCCTGCTCAAGACCATTTTTAGCGGCATGACTATATTTCATGGTATCCAGCTGACCATTTTTCATAAATGCCACAGTCCCCTGATAATTGAGTACTTGCATGGCCTTATTCATTTTTTCCAGCCAGTTTAAACCTTCACTCTCCTTTGCTTCGACAGCCGCAACAACCGATACACAAATAAAAAATAAAAAAAACAACGTGTTAATCACTTTCATCTTTCCCGGCTATATCCTGCTACTCTGGCATAAGACTGATAATTTGACGCGCCAATAGTGTAAACGCTATTGCTGTGAGCCTGCAGATAATCATTCAAGCGACGATTAACCTGATATTGCTGTACCGGTATATATTGCTGATTTAATGACTTAATCGACTGAACTTGTTTCTCGGCAACCACTATCTGATTAGCGTTACTTTTCCCTGAATGTTTAAATAATTTAGGGGCTAAAACAGCAACAATTGCAAAGGATGCAGCAATTGCCAACGATGTTTTTTGCCAAGTTATAACGTTACCCCTTTTTTGGGGAATAAAATAAACCGGCTCTTGCTTTATCTTTTTTCGCACATTGTCAACCAAATCCACCTGCGCTACCACACAATCTTCCGCTTTTAAAACCTGACTGATTGCCTGAAAACGCGCCATCTTATTTTTCAGCTCATTATCCTGGCGGATTGTCTTTAAAAGCGATAAAGCCTGTTGTTGATCAAGCTCATCATCCAGAAACTGTGAAATATTTTTAGTTATTTCTTCTTGCATCGAAAACACCTTTAATCGAGCAGTGGAGTTAATTTTTTGTCTATCGCTTCACGCGCTCTGAATATACGTGAACGCACCGTCCCAACCGGACAATCCATTGCCAAAGCAATTTCTTCATAGCTCATCCCTTCAAACTCCCTTAGCATAATCGCAGTGCGCATTTCATCAGGTAATTTTTCAATCGCTGATTTAATGACTTCAACAATCTGCTCATTCATCAAAACATTATCCGGAGTATCCATTCCTTTTAATTGTGGAGCATTTTCTATCTGTTCGGCATCCTGAACATCAATCTCGTAATCCGAATAACGTCTTGACCTGGACACCAGATAGTTTTTGGCGGTATTGATAGCTATACGATAAAGCCAGGTATAAAAAGCACTATCCCCCCTAAAGTTCCCTAAGGCTCTATAGGCTTTGATAAAAGCTTCCTGGGCAACATCCTGAGCCTCGCTGGGGTCTTTTACAAACCGGTTTACCAATTGCACGATTTTATGCTGATATTTTATAACTAAAAGATCATAGGCAGACTTATCGCCTTGCTGCACCCTTTGCACCAGTTCTTTATCCAGCTCTGCATTATTCCTTGATTGTTCGTTCACTGCTCTGCTTTTATGTTTGAATGGACAGAATTAAACCCTATAAGTTCTGTGATTACAAAAAAAATTGCTATCTTGGGAAAAAACGATATGATTTTATTCTACTATCATTCATTAATTTAGCTACTGCCATTCACGTGCCTTTTACATCAGACTCCGACCCAACCAATATCTGCCAACCTTACGATGTTCTCATTATTGGCAGTGGTGGAGCCGGTCTCAGCCTGGCTTTAAAACTGGCAGACAGCAGCAAAATTGCCGTGTTATCAAAATTTTCACTCACTGACGGCAGTACCTTTTACGCTCAAGGTGGTATCTCAGCAGTTTTTGATAAACAGGATTCCATAGAATCACATATTGAAGATACTTTACTCGCCGGCGCCGGTTTATGTGACCCTGATATCGTAAGACTCACGGTTTCCAAAGGTCGGGAAAGTATTGAATGGCTATGCCAGCAAGGCGTCAACTTTACCGAGGAACAAGCTGAAAACGGTAGCCGGCATTTACACTTAAATCGCGAAGGTGGCCATTCACACCGACGTATCGTACATAGCACCGATGCCACTGGAAAAGCCGTTTCACTCACGTTAATCGAACGGGCTCAAGAACATCCCAATATTCGCTTGCTGGAAAACCATAACGCCATTGAATTAATTACTGCCAGAAAACTGGGTGAGTCACAGCAACATATCCGCGGCGCTTATGTTCTGGATAGCACTACTGGCCTGATAAAATCCATCGCGGCAAAATGTGTCGTTCTGGCCACGGGTGGAGCCAGTAAAGTCTATCTATATTCCACCAACCCACACAGCTCGGCCGGCGATGGTATTGCATTGGCCTGGCGAGCAGGTTGCAGAGTCAGCAACATGGAATTCATGCAATTCCACCCAACCTGTCTTTATCACCCCAGCGCCCGTTCTTTTCTGATTAGTGAAGCCGTCAGAGGCGAAGGAGCCAAATTGATATTACCCGACGGCTCCCCCTTTATGCACAATTATGATAGAAGACAGGAACTAGCGCCCAGAGACATCGTCGCCCGGGCAATAGACAATGAAATCAAAAAACACGGGATTGATTGTGTTTATCTGGATATCAGCCATAAGTCTAAAGATTTTATCCAGCAACATTTCCCTAACATTTATAAACAATGCCTGTCACTGGATATTAATATCAGCCGCCAACCTATTCCAGTCGTACCTGCCGCCCATTATACCTGTGGAGGTATTTTAACTGACAGTCATGCCCGTACAGATATACCCGGCCTTTATGCCGTTGGTGAGGTCGCCTGCACCGGCTTGCACGGCGCTAACCGCATGGCTAGCAATTCGTTACTGGAATGTCTGGTTTTCGCTGATCGGGCTAGTCAGGATATTAAACGAAACATCACCAACATCACGGAAATTTCGTCACTGCCGACATGGGATGAATCACAGGTCAGTGATTCTGACGAGGAAGTCGTGATTGCCCATAACTGGGATGAATTGCGGCGCTTCATGTGGGACTATGTTGGGATCGTTCGCACCACAAAACGTTTAAATCGCGCCATGCACAGACTGCAATTATTAAAAGAAGAAATAGCCGAATACTACGGCCAATTCCGGGTTACCAGTGATTTATTGGAATTACGCAATCTGGTTATTGTTGCTGAACTGATCATCCGCAGCGCCAAACAACGCAAAGAAAGTCGCGGATTGCATTATATCAAGGATTACCCTGAAACTGATGACAGCCGAGCACCGAAAAACACCATATTATCGCCTGAGAATTTCAACTCATAATGCCTAAACCCGTTACCCCACTGCTCGCTGCAGATACTTTAATCGAATTGATTGATTCACCCGGTCGTCCATTTGTATTAATTGAACGCGCCAATCCACCCTACGGCTGGGCTATTCCTGGAGGTTTTGTTGATATAGGGGAAACCATAGAACACGCAGCAATACGCGAAGCAAAAGAAGAAACCTCACTCCGCGTTCAATTGACTGCTTTATTAGGCCTCTATTCAAACCCGACAAGAGATCCTCGCAATCATACCGTCACAGCAGTGTATATTGCACAAGCTCATGGTTTGCCTATAGCCGCTGACGATGCCAAACATTGCGGGATCTTTACTTTCAATACGTTACCGAACCCATTAGCATTTGATCATGCCCAAGTGCTTGCTGATTATCAACAATATCGTGATAATGGAATAGTCACCCCTTTACGATAACCCTCGTTGTATCAGTATTTAGAAACAGTTATGCTCAGACCTTAAAGTATGCAACGGATATTTTCAAACTTCCTCCAAAACACGATACAACATTTCCTTTACTGTCTGTGGCTCAAACGGCTTATCGAAAATAGCCGAAACCCCGGCTTTTTGTATATTATTCAGCCTGGCTTCATTTTGTTCACTCGTCACCATCAAAATTGGTATAAAGGGGTTATGTAGATTCTGCCGGATATATTGGGTCAATTCCTGACCATCCATTTCCGGCATATTATAATCAGTCACAATCAAATCAAAAGCTTCCTCTTCCAGTTTAAAAATATCCAGCGCTTCTCTCCCGTCTTTGGCTTCGCTGATTTGACTAATACCGAGATTCTTCAATACCCGGATAATATGTTTTCTCGCCAAGGCACTGTCATCGACAACAAGCACCCGAATACTTTCAATATTATAATATTGCAACTCCATTTCCTGGGGATCAATAAATTCAATCGTTGTTCGTAATGCCCGCCTCAAATCACCATGATCAAAAGGTTTGGGTAATATTGCTACAACTCCAGCCTGTCTGATTGATTCCAATACACTGATACTGGTTTCACTAGAAATCAGCATAAACGGAGTGTCTTTAAATTCATTACTGGTCTTGATTCTCTCAACCAACTCAGTTGCCATCATATCAGGCAAATACATACTGCTTATCACCAAATCCGGTTGATACATCCCAATGACATCCAATGCTTCAAGCCCGGATGAAACACCTCTAATAGCCTGTATACCTTCATCTGTCAAATGATTAATAATCACTTTCAACTGGGTGGCTGACGGCTCTATCAAAAGAATGGACAAGTCTGAGATATTGATTGTATGCATTTGTAATTTATAAATTAATTTTATTATCTGCTGATTTCAATGGAGTTTTTTTATGTTCAGTCTTTACCTTTACCGATTGTTAATAGCCTTTTCGGCAATCCAAGCCAAGTATAGTAATTAAACCATTGCCACCTCGAATTGGCATTGTTCGGCCAACAGCCCGATCCAACGAGATTTGAGGTTTATTCATGCTTTCCAAAATAGCCAATTAAAAAATCAATAAATGTAGAAAGTTTAGCTGGATAAAAACGTTTTTGCAGATAAGTCGCATAAACAGACAGGTTGGTTATGCGATATTCCGGTAAAATTTCAACTATCTTTCCCCGTTTTAAATATTCCCCAACTGAAAATTTCGGTGACCGCATGATGCCCATGCCTAAAGCGGCTGCTTGAGATAAGGCTCTGCCATTATTGGTTGCAAAATGCCACTTGTTTTTAACTTTCTCCGTTTTTCCATCTTTATTAAAAATCCAAAAATCACCATGCGGTGTATTACTATAGTGAAGACAACGATGTTTGGACAACTCGTCCAGATCCCGGGGACATCCATACCTTTGCAAATATTCGGGAGAAACATAAGTTCCCAGCTCTGTTTCAGTGATTTTCCGGGCAACGACGCCTAAATCCAGAGTGTCTGTGACCAGAATGACAATATCAAATAAGCCATCACGCAAATTCTGAAACTTATTATCCAAAGACATCGAAATTTTTACCTCAGGAAATTCTTGTTGGTAAGCTTCAATAGCCGGAACCATGTAAATACCACCAAAATCAATAGGCGCGCTGATTTTTAATACGCCCTTCACACTACCACCCAGCTGTGAAGCAGCTTCATCCAATTCTTCCAAGTCCTCTAATAGTTGTTTACTTCTTGTGTAATAAATCCGGCCCACCTCAGTTAAATTCACACTTCGTGTTGTGCGATTCAATAAAACAACTCCCAGCGACTTTTCAAGTTGGGCCACATATTTACTAATCATCATCGCAGAAATATTCATTTCCCTGGCCACAGCTGCAAATGTTCCCAACTCAACAATACGACAAAACACCTGCATATTATTAAACTTGTCCATTACCTACCTACGTTATAAACTTCAGGATTATAAGTTGTAAACTATATTAGGATTTATCCAACCATTCAAATTTAATATAATTGCTCACGGAGATAGTAGTCAATCCGTCTGGTTTTTAATATCCAAATAGAAATCAAGTGATTATCTTTGTAATAGTCCTGATTCTGATGGATCTCCAGACGGATATTTTATCTTCCGCACAACTGCCCCGTGGCTATATCTGATATTCCACCCACATATCAACCTACATTCAAAAATGGATCTACTAACCTTGAGTCAGTGGTAAAAATTATCTTACCAGTTATTTCCTGTCTACACAGAGCGATTAGTTTAACACTGTTCACCTCTTATTTTGGAACATCCATAC
>CAYNIU010000118.1:0-7087 GCA_964397365.1 uncultured Methylomarinum sp.
CTTCATCAAAAAGTTTATGACTGCTGATTTTAAAAGACTGTTGTGTGGTAAATTCTGGCACCAGGTAATGGTAATTAGTGTCAAACCATTTGGTCATTTCACAGGCGGCTGTTGGCGTTCCGCTGGGTGCTTTGCCTCGTGCCATGCGGAAATAGGTATCCAGATCAACTTTACCATCTGAACATTGAAAGCGCTCAGGAATGACACCGAATAATGCGGAATGATCAAGTACCTGATCATACCAGGAGAAATCACCCACTGGAATCCAGTCTATACCGGCATCTGCCTGTAATTGCCAATGGTGTTGACGTAATTCGCATCCTGTAGCCAATAAGGTTTCCTGATTAATTTCTTGTCGCCAATAAGCTTCTACAGCCTTTTTTAATTCGCGTTGGGCACCGATACGGGGAAATCCCAGATTATGAAGGGTTGTCATCATGACTCCTGTTTAATTGTCTTTAATGTAGACCAGAGTATGAATTGTGTTATTACTTTAGTAAACTTCATGTTATTAATCATTATTATGAGATATATTCAACATGGTGCTTGAAATTCGTCATTTACGTAGTCTGCTGGCAATACATGATTGTGGTAATTTAGCTCGCGCCGCCGAGCAATTGAATTTGACCCAGTCAGCTTTATCGCACCAGATCAAAGCGTTGGAAAATTATTATGAAGTTTCACTGTTTTTACGCAATACCAAACCATTGCGGCTGACGCCGGCTGGACATAAATTACTGGAATTGGCGCAACGGGTTTTACCTGAGATTTATATGACGGATCAAACGCTTCGTCGTTTTTCTCAAGGTAGTAGTGGTCGGCTTTATATCACCATTGAATGTCATGCCTGTTTTGACTGGCTAATTCCAGTATTGGATCGTTATCGTCAACAATGGCCGGATGTGGAAATTGATATTCGTCTAGGCTTGAGTTTTGAGCCAATTGCTGCCCTGCAAAAAGGTGAAGTGGATCTGGTTATCAGTTCAGATCCACAGACGCAACACAATCTCAGTTTTATTGCTTTGTTCGATTATCAAGCATTATTGGTATTGGCTGAAGATCATCCTTTGACAGCAAAAAGCTTTGTTGTAGCTGAAGATTTAGCCGACCAGATATTGATTACCTATGCAGTAGAACGCAACCGTCTGGATGTGTTTACCCGTTTTTTGCAACTTGCGAATATTGAACCCGCTGCTGTGCGTCAGGCAGAATTGACAGCGATTATTTTGTTGTTGGTCAGCACCCTGAAAGGAGTGGCGGTATTACCCGACTGGGTACTGCGCGAAACCTGTCAACATAATCGTCTGGCCACTCGGCCATTAGGTAAAGAGGGTATGTATGGAACACTTTACGCAGCCGTGAGAAAGAATGAACATGAGGCCGACTTTTTGCAGGGGTTTATAACACTTGCCAGGGAGGTAATGGGGTAGGCGGCATTAAAAAAATCGTCTTTTTAAGAGAAAAAATTAATTATTTAGAATTCAATAATTTGCAAAAATTACATTTTCTGACGCCAGTGGTAAGTGGTTGAAAAGACGAGATTTGTCCAATTCAGGGTGTCGGTGTGTCGGTTTTTGAGACAATTTACCTTTGTATAAAAAACTGCTATCTTGTGGGTTAAATATTAATAACCACTACATTTAGTGTTTTTTGGGTCTTAATTATGACTTGCTAAAAAAATAATTTAGCCGCTATCTATTTTGTATTTACCACAGTAGCTATTGAGAAACAGATAATTGTAATCTCTGTATCTGCTGTGGTTTTTATTTTACCTGTGCCGTAGTGAAATCACGGATTCAGGTTTTAAACTTTGGCATTTATTTTTTTCAGTTACCCGATTTTTCCGGCACATGTCCGGGTTTATGTTTGCTTACCCTGAATTAATTATCACGAGGATTCCTAATGCTCAGTACCCTCTTATCAGATGCTGATCAATTTACTACAGAATATGACCATTATCATGTTATTCGCCGTAATGGCAAACTGACATCCTTCGATGCCAGCAAAATTTATGTGGCAATCAGCAAGGCCTTTTTAGCGATTGAAGGCGATGCTGCAGCTGACTCCCGACGCATTCATGAAACCACTGAAAAACTTTGTAATGAAGTCGTTCAAGCCTTGTTTCGAAGGTTACCGGATGATGGTACGGTGCATATTGAAGATATTCAGGATCAGGTTGAACTGGCGCTGATGCGCGGAGGCCATCATAAGGTTGCCCGGGCTTATGTACTGTATCGTGCGGAACGGGCCAAACAACGTCAGGACAGAGAAAAGGCGGGAAGAACAGAGCTTGAAAGGCCACTTCATATTACCCGAGGCGATGGCACTCAGCAACCACTGGATAAAGATCACCTGAAAACAGTGGTGGATGAGGCCTGTAGCGGCTTGAATGATGTCAATAGTGAACTGATTTTGCAAGAGACTATGCGTAATCTGTTTGATGGTATCAGCGAAAAAGATCTGGCAACGGCGTTAATTATGAGTGCGCGCATACTGATTGAGCGCGAACCTGACTATTCCTATGTCGCTTCTCGGTTATTATTGGATAACTTGCGTCAGGAAGCTCTAAGTTTTCTGGCGCAAGGGGCGCATTTGCATGTCACTCAGAAACAAATGCAGCAGAAATATCCTGATTATTTTGCCGATTATATTAAACAGGCGGCTGAGCTGGAGTTACTGGATTCTGAATTGACGCGCTTTGACCTAGAAAAACTGGGGCAGGCCATCAAGCCGGAACGTGATTTGCGGTTCACTTACCTGGGGCTGCAAACGCTGTATGACCGTTATTTTATTCACAATGATGAACAACGTCTGGAATTGCCGCAATCATTTTTTATGCGTGTAGCTATGGGGCTGGCGATTAACGAAATCGACCGTGAAAGCCGTGCTATTGAATTTTATGAGCTGTTGTCCTCATTTGATTTTATGAGTTCCACGCCGACATTATTCAATTCCGGGACTTTGCGACCACAGCTTTCATCCTGTTATCTCACGACAATTCCTGACGATCTGGATGGCATTTACAATGGCATTAAAGACAATGCCTTATTGTCCAAATTTGCTGGTGGCTTGGGTAATGACTGGACCTCGGTGCGTGGTCTGGGTGCCCATATCAAAGGGACTAACGGCCATTCCCAAGGTGTGGTGCCGTTTTTAAAAGTCGCTAATGATACCGCAGTGGCGGTGAATCAGGGCGGTAAACGCAAGGGCGCTGTCTGCGCCTATCTGGAAACCTGGCATATTGATATTGAAGAATTTCTGGATTTGCGTAAAAACACCGGTGACGAACGTCGCCGTACGCATGATATGAATACCGCTAACTGGGTGCCTGATTTGTTTATGGAGCGGGTCGCCGATGAAGCCGAATGGACCTTGTTTTCGCCGGATGAAGCACCTGATTTGCATGATTTGACGGGACAAGCTTTCCGGGAAAAATATCAGGCCTATGAAGCGATGGCTGACCGGGGCGATATTAAACTGTTTAAACGTGTTTCTGCAGTGGCTTTGTGGCGCAAAATGTTGGGACAGCTTTTTGAAACCGGGCACCCGTGGATTACTTTCAAAGATCCCTGCAATATCCGGTATACCAACCAGCATATGGGGATGGTGCATAGTTCCAATCTGTGTACGGAAATTACCTTACACACGTCCACTAAAGAAATTGCCGTGTGTAATCTCGGGTCAGTGAATCTGACCGCACACATTAGCGAAAATGGACTTGATACGGATAGGCTGGAACGCACCATTAACACAGCCATGCGTATGCTGGATAATGTCATTGATTACAACTATTACGCAGTACCGCAAGCGCGAAATTCTAACCTGCGTCATCGTCCGGTAGGTTTGGGGTTGATGGGCTTTCAGGATGCACTGTATAAACTCAACATTCCTTATGCCTCGATGGAAGCAGTTGAATTTGCAGATCGTTCCATGGAAGCGATTGCTTATTATGCTATTCAGGCTTCTTGTGATCTGGCGCGGGAGCGAGGTCGCTATTCCAGTTATGAGGGATCATTATGGAGTCAGGGGATATTACCCTATGATTCAATCAATACATTAAAACAACAACGTGGCCGGTTTATAGAGGTTGATGAATCGAAAACCCTGGACTGGGAAAGTTTAAGTGCTCGTATTCAACAGTTTGGTATGCGTAACTCCAATTGTATGGCGATCGCTCCAACCGCAACTATTTCTAACATTTGTGGTGTTTCACAATCTATCGAACCCACTTATCAAAATCTGTTTGTCAAA
Source organism: uncultured Methylomarinum sp. (assembly GCA_964397365.1). Taxonomy (GTDB): domain Bacteria; phylum Pseudomonadota; class Gammaproteobacteria; order Methylococcales; family Methylomonadaceae; genus Methylomarinum. Next base: position 4,252 of record CAYNIU010000118.1, read on the forward strand.
TCCAATCTGTCCGGGGAATTTACCGTGGTAAATGCTTATCTAGTCACTGATTTAAAGGCTGAAGGATTGTGGGACGAGGTGATGGTGAATGATCTGAAATATTTTGATGGTTCGGTGCAGGCCATTGACCGGATTCCTGATGAAATAAAACAAAAATATGCAACAGCCTTTGAAATAGATTCTCGCTGGTTTATTGAAGCGGCCAGCAGACGCCAGAAATGGCTGGATCAGGCGCAATCATTAAACCTGTATCTGGCTGAACCGGATGGTAAGGCATTGGATAATCTATACAAGTTGGCCTGGGTGCGTGGTCTTAAAACAACTTATTATCTAAGGACTCTGGGAGCGACACATGTTGAAAAAACCAGCGCCCCGGAACTAGTGGAAGAAGCGCCAGTTGGCACTACCCCCAAATTTTGCGCTATTGATGACCCGGATTGTGAAGCTTGTCAATAGTTGGAGTAACTCATGTTAAATTGGAATGATCCATTGAATAAACAATCTTCTTTAGAGATAACGACAGAAAAATCAGCACATCAGAACGTTGTACAGACATCTAAAGAAGCCCGTTTGGAACCAGTTCTGCAGAAGATTATTGATAATCTCGAAGATGAAGAGGTTACCCGTCTGGAACCCGTGCGCGCTGAAGATAAACGCGTGGTAAACGGGGTGGCGGATGTTAACCAGTTGGCGCCATTTAAATATCCCTGGGCCTGGAAATATTTTCTCAATGCCAATAAAAATCACTGGACGCCTTTAGACATTAATATGGCTCAGGATGTACAGGATTATCATCATAAACTCAATGATAATGAACGCCATGTTTATGAAAATGTTCTGGCTTATCTGACCACCGCGGACATTCTGGCTATGCGCAATATCGGTCTGGCGGTGATGGAAAAAATGAGTGCTCCGGAATTGCAAATCTATCAAGCCCGACAAGTTTACGAAGAAGCGCTGCATACCTGGACTTACCAGCACTGTATTGAAACTATCGGGCTGGATCAGGGCGATATATATAACCGTTATCGGGTAGTGCCGGAGATTTATCAAAAAATAAAAATGGCCAATAGACGTCTGAGCGCCGTATTGCATTCAGATCTTAATCTGGGTAATCGCGACGATCTGGAAGAGTTTCTAATGTCTTATTTGTTTTTTGCAGCGGTTTTTGAAGGGTGCTGGTTCTTCAATGGATTCAGCCCCATTTTTTCGTTGCAACGCCGCGGTCTGATGAAAGGGACTGCCGAACAATTGCAGTATATTATGCGGGATGAAGTGATGCATTGCGGGTTTGGTATTCGTACCGTTAAACAGTTAATGCTGGAAGAAAATATCAAACCTGATCCTGAAGCACTACGTCAGATGTGGGATGAGGCAGAAGCTGCGGAACAAGGTTATGCCAAATATATTCTACGTGAGCCGATTCTGGGTTATAACGCAGATGATCATAGTGAACAGTTCCGTTTTATTGCCAATCGCCGCGCCCATCAACTTGACATTGAAGAGCCGTTTCCAGGAGCCACATGTTCGCTGCCCTGGCTGGATGAACAATCAAACATACGCAAGGAGAAAAACTTTTTTGAAACCCGTGTGACCGAGTATCAGACAGGGGGCGGTTTGAGTTGGGAATAAGGAACTGGTTTAGGATGCGGCAGACGCCACATAAATTTCGGCTAAGCAACAAAATATGACAGGTAAGCTGACATTTAGCGGCAAATAGCGGTGGTATCGTTTATATTTTACACCTATGTCTTGATCTAAAATTTAGCTGTGTTGCTCTCAGTTATTAACTGAGGTTATGTGCTTAATTATACGAATTCAGGTTATGAAAAAATATAACGCTAAAAATAGATCTTCAGAGAATTTAAAGTGGATCTTACTATTGGTTCTCGGTTGTGTTTTTTCAGCTCTGTTAGTTACCTTAATTATCGAAAAAAGTAAATATTTTATAACAATAAGTGAAAACCAAAGATCGTCAAAGCACTTAAATGAATCTTTGATTAAAAAACCGCTAAAACCAAAAGCAACGCTTTTCCCCACTATAGAAAATAAAAATTTGCCATTATCAGAGCCTCTAGCTTTTAGAAAGACAGAAAATTTATTAACTAACAGTTCTTTTGAAGCAGATCCAGTCATGGCAAAAGATAAGTGGCAAAAAGTAGGGGCAGGTGGCAGACAAACTGTTGAATGGTCAGATGAACAGGCTGCATCTGGCGAACATGCCTTAAAAATCAGCGCCGCATACCCGAATAATGGCTGGCCGGGCTGGTTGGGGCCTGTAATGAATTACAAGCCAGGTAGCGGTTATGAACTACAGGTGCAATATTTTACGCCTGATGGCGCAAATATCTGGTTGGAGTTCATTTTTTATAATAGTGAAAATAAATGGCTAAAAAGTTTTTCAACGGGTTGTCCTCAAACTACGATTAAAAACAAATGGTCGGAAACTCACTATAAAGTTAAGGCCAAATGGATCCCGATTGAGACATATAGGGTGCGAGTCGGATTGCGGCAATGTTTAAATCATACTAAAGGTCATGTTACCACTTTGTATATTGACAATGTTTATTTACGATATACCCAATAAGGATGACCTGATTCAACAGACTTGTACACATACACGCGGACTGCCAAAAGCGGGTGATGCTAATCGTTATTTGACACCGCGCAGTCGTGTCATACACCAGAAATGAGTATAGCACCTACTCCAAGAGCGATTAAGCCTAAAGACAAATGAGTTACAGATACTATAAAATTCAGTTTCCTTATTTTTATATCTATTCAATATGACCTTTCCAACAATTGAATCCTTTGTCGGCAATACGCCTTTGGTTCG
>CAYNIU010000119.1:0-7080 GCA_964397365.1 uncultured Methylomarinum sp.
GACTTTGACAATATCAGGCATCACCAAACCAGAGCATTCTCCTGTTGCGACATATCGCCCCTCAAAATAATTACGTTGTGTATTTCGAATTGAGGCATAACCATTATTATTCATAACAAACATTCGGATCGGTAAATTTAATGCCTTTAAAGTACTTAATTCCTGGAGGTTAAGTTGCAAACTACCATCCCCTTCCACTGAAACTACTGGTTTTCGACCAGCCGCTAAACAGCCGCCAATTGCAGCAGGTAACCCGTAGCCCATTGAACCAAGACCAGAGGTTAAAAAAACACGTTGCGCTTTTTTATTAATATAGCCTAAATAAAACACCTCTACTGCCATTCCCGAACTCCCTGTAATGACCAATTCACCTTCTTTTATCCATTTTGACAACCGGCTCACAAAATGATAGTGACTAATTTGTCCCTCTGAAGGGAATGCTTTACCATCACAAACAGGATATTTCTGTTTCCATGACTGGCATTGCTTCCGCCAATCCTGATATTTTTTTCTATCCGTAGTTTGATCAATATTATTCAATAACTCTTGTATAAATATTTTGGCATCAGATACAACTGAAATATCAATAGCCATTTCGTGCTTATTAATTTCATGCTCATCAATATCAACGACTATTTTTTTGGCATTTCTTGCGAACCCGGTAGGGTTATGAGCTGTGACCACATTATCTAATCTCGCGCCGATACTAATTAATAAATCACAATTCTGCACAGCAAAATTTGGGCCTCTCAAGGCGACAGATCCAGGACGACCTACGCATAAAGGGTGTTCATAGGGGATTAAATCCAGTGCATTCCAGGTTGTCACGACTGGAATATTAAGCTGGGTATATAGCTGTTGGAATACTTCACTGGCTCCTGATAATCTAATGCCGTGTCCTGCCAGTAATAAAGGTTTTTTAGCTTGAGCAATCAGAGTTAAAATATCATTTAGTTGGTTACTTTCTATCGTTATTTCTTTGGGCCGCTCTGGCTGATAGCTTTTTAATTCGGCTGGATTAATTTTAGCCGCCTGAACATCAAGCGGTATATCCAACCAAACGGGTCCTTGCCTACCATTTCGGGCTAAAAATAATGCTTTTTCTAAATGTTGCTGTATTTCAGCAGGGTCTTCGATAGTAACCGCATATTTTGTGATCGGTTTAACCATGGAGACAATATCAACCTCTTGTGGTCCCATTTGCCGAACACCTGAGTCGCGCATCATATCCGCACGCTTTACTTGTCCAGAAATAATTAGAAGGGGTACCGACTCAATCCAGGCGCCTGCAACCGCAGTGAGAGTATTTAATGCGCCGGGACCCGTAGTCACTAAAACCACGCCAATATTTTCGTTGACCCGTGCATACGCCTCTGCTGCAATGGCTGCCGCTTGTTCATGATGCGTGGGAATAAATTCCAAATCAGAATTTTGACCCAGAGCATCCACTAAATACATGGCACCACCACCCGGTAACAAAAATACATGCTTAACACCAGTTTTTGCAATGCGGGAAAAAATATAATCGGCAACTCGAACATTATTCACAGAACGCCATCCTTTAGCCAATTTGCACGAAAGATTATGTGTGTTTTTCTATGATTATTTCGATTAATTGATTCATCGTCATAATAAGAGTCATCTTGAATATGGGTTGTTGAAATCTCTTCAAATACAACACCCGTTTGGCTGCCAAAAGAATGTTTCACCCCCCTTTCTATAGTTATAACACCGCCGGATGAAATTGTTTTTTCTTCGCCGTCTATCGTTAACTGCATTGTTCCGCATAGCACATTAAAGGTTTCTTCTTTTCTACTGTGATAATGCATAGGATGTATTTGCCCTGCTAATACGACAATTAATTTTTTGCAGTATTCTCTATTGATGATATTAATAATAAATGCGCCATTTTTTTGGAAATTTTCGATACCGAAGTGATGCGAAATTTCACATCTCGCACCATCTGGAACAGGTATTTTATTTTCCCTTAATAAAGCCGTCACTTGCTTTAAGATATCAAATACCATTGGGCGCATATCCGTCGTTATGACATCGTCAAATAGAATAGGAGCATTCTTGACAATTGTTTTCTTCGGAAAATATTTTTTATATTTTGATAAATCATTCGCTAGAATTTGTCCTGGCTGGCTGGGTATTGCCATATAAAAATGATCTGCAGTTAACGCCTCTCCTGCAAATAATTCTTTTTTTGCAAAGACACCACGTCTTAATGCATTTAGCGTTTTAATTTCTTCTTCGGATATTGAAACGCGTTCCCCTGTAACCCCAAGCATATCAAAAGCTTCTTTAGCAGACGTTAACCATTGATTAACTTGCTCTGGATTTGCAGAATAAGCATTAAGCGCTCCGATACCGACATGCTTTTCAAATAACTGCGCACCTGCCGCAATTGCCATTTTAATCGCTTCCGTTTCCTCTGGATTTTCATGTGTTGAATAACCTATAGGAATATCAGGACACTGTTTTTTTAATACTGATATCTGACCTAATTGCAAGTTAGGTCTTGGAGTAGGATACTCACCGACACAATGCATTAATGCCAGTTTTTTCTGTCTTTGAGTAAAAAACTGTACGACTTTTTCAATATCGTCTAATGTCGACCCTGCCGTTGAAGCAATAATCGGCAACGACGATTCAGCAATTCGTTCTAATAAAGGCCAATCTGTTAAAGAACAAGAAGCTATTTTTATATATCGGAAACCATGATCTTCTATCCAGCTGACAGAGTCTTCATCAAAAGGTGTGCAAACAGAAATGAAGCCGGCATCATCAATCGCTTTCTTTAATTCAAGCAATTGTTCTTCTTCTAACTCTGTATCTCTAAACCTTTTAACGTATTTAATATCTTCTCGGTCTTTATATTCAGGGTGGATAAACGTTTTTAAATTTCGGTATTGCAATTTAAATGCAAACTTGAATGGAAAATTACGACACACCTTTTCCATTTCCTTAATCACCTGTTTACCATGTTCTACTGAACCTTGGTGATTATTCGCCATTTCCAGGACAAATAAGTTGTTATATAAATCTGATCCCACCATTAACCTCTGCCTGTAAATAAATCGTCTATAGACTTCACTATATAATCAATCATCTCTTCATTTAACCCAGGATATACTCCCAACCAAAGTGTTTTATTCATAACTTTGTCCGTATTCTCCAAGCCACCAACAACCTTATATTTTTGACTATTAAAATAAGGCTGTTTAATTAAATTTCCTCCAAATAATAGGCGTGATGCTATTTTTTTCTTCTCCAGGTAATCAATAAATGCTTTCCTGTTATAGTCTTTTAATGTTACAGGAAACCCAAACCAAGAAGGTGTTGCACATTCGCTAGCCCTGGGTAAAATCAAAAATTCTTGCAAATGCTGCAACCCTTTAAACATGTGTGAAAAATTACGCTTTCTTAGTTCAATAAAATCAGGTAATCTTTCCAATTGAGCTAAACCAATAGCCGCCTGCATATCCGTAATTTTCAGATTATATCCTGTCTGCGAATAGGTATATTTGTGATCATAACCCATTGGCAATTCTCCCAAATGGTAGCAGAATCGTTTTCTACAGGTATTATCTTTCCCGGGTGGACAAAAGCAATCTCTCCCCCAATCCCTAAAAGATTCAATAATCTGTTTTAATTGACCGTTATTCGTATAGACCGCCCCACCTTCTCCCATGGTAATGTGGTGGGCAGGATAAAAACTCAATGTTGCAATATCGCCAAAAGCACCTACATGGCGTGCTTTATTTGCAGAAATTGTTTTACCTTGAGGGCCTTGTAAATCAATAGTCGGTGTATAGTTACTTCCTAACGCATCACAACAATCTTCAATCAGCCATAAATTATATTTTCTCGCAATCTGAACCACTTTTTGAACATTAAATGGATTCCCTAACGTATGCGAGAGCATCATTGCTTTTGTTTTATCAGTTATGGCTTCTTCAATACGGGAGACATTTATATTGTAGGTAGGAATATCAATATCAATAAAAACAGGAATCAGGCCATACTGTAATATAGGATTGACTGTTGTAGGAAAGCCAGCAGCAACAGTAATGACTTCATCTCCTTTTCTTAGTGCTTTATTACCAAGTTTCTCAGAAGTAAGTGTTGCTAACGCTAACAAATTAGCTGATGACCCTGAATTCGTTGTCAGAACATGTTTAACACCTAAAAACTCCGATAGTTTCCTTTCAAATTGACTATTAAATCTTCCCGTTGTTAACCAGCCGTCTAATGCCGACTCGGTGATCAGTGCTATTTCCTGTTCGCCAATGACTTTACCAGAAACGGCTACAGGACTTTCGCCAGGAGTAAAAGAACTTATTTTATATTTTTCATCACTAAAAGGCTTAATTTCCTTAATAACATTTGCTCTTAGTATTAATTCTAACTTAGCTTGACTTAAGCGCGTTTTTTTTTTGATCACAACATCTTTATTTAAAAAAAATTGTTTTTCCAAGCGCACATAGCAATCTCTGGGTAAAGCCTCATAATTTTCTGCATAATCGTGACTTTCAAGCTTAATTACTGCATGAGACTCCGGTTTTTTAACCGTAATAAATGCAAAACGAATATCTCCATACTCATCAGGCCTGGATAAAGCTAATACGGGTCTTTTCTTTTTTCCTGTCAAATCATTAAACGGAAAAGCTAATATACATATATCTCCAGGATCAATATCAAAGGTCATTCCATATTTCCTCTTCTGGAGCAGTCAGCTCGCTTTGTATAAACCCCGTTTTTTCCTGTAATATCGACAAATCAAGCGCCCCTTCATTTTTTGTACTTTTACCGGTCGGCAATACAATGATTTCAATTCGTTGTCGGGCATATTCGGGTAAACTCAATTCAAGCCGACCTGTGTGTGAAACCTGGACAGTCATTCGATCAATTTTCATCATAAATCTCTTAATTTAAAGCCATAGAAGTATAAATTTCGAATGCCTTTATCTGTTCCTGACAAAACTTTCTCATATTCATTCCTTGCTGTTCTGCTCGATACCATTCCACTGTTTTCTGTATGCTCTGCTGCAAACACCATGTCGGTTGCCAAGCTAATTTATCAGCAGCTTTACTGCTATCTAATTTAAGACAATGGCTCTCATGCACATTTTCTGAGTCATCCTGTTGCCATTGCGCATCGGTAAAATATTTAGCTATCATCGTTACAATCCGTTGTACTGGTTGCATATCTTCAGTTTTAGGACCAAAATTCCATGGACCTGCGAATTCATGTCCATGAGTATAAAGTTTTTCCGCCAAGATTAAATACCCTGATAGAGGCTCTAATACATGTTGCCAAGGCCTGATAGAATTCGGGTTTCTTATTCTCACAGTCTGCTGATTTTGGAAAGCTTTAATTATATCGGGGATTAACCGGTCACTCGCCCAATCGCCTCCAGCAATCACATTCCCGGCTCTGGCAGTTGCAATAGCCGCACTGTTTTTATTTGCAAAAAAAGATTTCCGATATGAAGCTACCAACAACTCAGCACATCCTTTACTGCTACTATAAGGATCATGCCCTCCCATCGGATCATTCTCACGGTACGGCCATATCCATTCTTTATTCTCATAACATTTGTCCGTTGTTACCATCACTACAGCACGCACATTCTTACAATCTCTAACCGCTTCCAGCACATGCAGGCTACCCATGACATTTGTCTGGTATGTTTCAATCGGTTTCTGATATGAATACCTTACTAAAGACTGTGCTGCTAAATGTATGACAACATCTGGATTTACTGCCAAGAATGTCCGTTTAAGAGTCGCCAATTCTCGAATATCACCGTAAATAGATGTTATTCCTTCTTCTACATTCGCGACTTTAAATAAACCAGGATCAGTTGGCGCCGGTAAAGAAACTCCGGTTACTTCAGCGCCAAGTTGCTGAAGCCACAATGCAAGCCAACTCCCTTTAAAACCAGTATGTCCCGTCAACAAGACCCTTTTCCCTTGCCAAAAACTACGATTAATTACCATATTTTCCAAGGTGCTTTCCCTTCAGCCCATAGACTTTCTAAATGATTTTTATCTCTAAGTGTATCCATAGGCTGCCAAAAACCTTTATGTATATAGGCTGATAACTGATTTTCCATAACCAAGGCATTTAAAGGTTCATTTTCCCAGCAAGTCTGATCTCCCTCTATATAATCTAAAACCTTAGGGGATAAAACAAAAAACCCGCCATTGATCATGCCATTATCTCCCTTCGGCTTTTCTTCAAAAGCACACACCCTACCTTCTCGCATAGTTAACGCCCCAAACCTGGCTTGTGGATAAGTTGCTGTTACTGTGGCTAGTGTCCTTTGTTCTTTATGAAATTTAATACTTTCCATAATATCAATATCTCCCAGTCCATCACCATAAGTAAAACAAAAGCATTCCTCATCTTTTATATACTCCCTTATTCGCTTTAGCCTTCCACCTGTTTGAGTTGTTTCTCCAGTATCAACCAAAGTCACTTTCCACGATTCCGCTTTGTTCTGATGTACTGTCATCTCATTAGTTTGCATGTTAAAAGTGACATCAGACATATGCAAAAAGTAATTAGCAAAATATTCTTTGATTATATATCCTTTATAACCACAACAAATAATAAACTCATTAATACCATGAGCAGAATATAACTTTAGAATATGCCATAAAACGGGTCTGCCTCCAATTTCAACCATTGGTTTAGGTCTGGCAAAAGTCTCCTCACTAAGGCGAGACCCTAAACCACCGGCCAAAATAACAGCTTTCATGACTTAAGCACCTTAGTCTTTTTGTGTATTGCTATTTTCATTTTTTCACACAAGCGCCTATAGCTCTCCAGTTGTGTTCGATACCTTTCCATAAGAGACACATTGGCTGGATGGAAACGGGATCCACGAATAGCCGTCATAAGTATTCCCATGCGTTTTAATGTTTTTCCAAATTTTCCTAGCGTCTTTATTTAAGCTTATCTGACTTACGAATCAGGTACGACCAGAAAGGTTTGCATTCTCCGATTGATTACTTATTGAAAACATTTAGTTGCGTTTCTTTTTCCTATGCGGCTTCACTGCTTGG
>CAYNIU010000120.1:0-7028 GCA_964397365.1 uncultured Methylomarinum sp.
CCGCCCATCCGTATTTCATAAACAGACGAATATTTTGATGGCCTGTTCCCTCCGGGTTTTGCAAGACATCATGACGGTAGTAATCGCCAAATAGTTGTAGTGTTTGCTCCTGATTCAGCTGATGCAATTGGGCAAAGGCAAAGATTTTACAAGAACCTTCGTTTTCTTCTGCAGCATTGATCCATTTATCTTCACCCAGGCCATTACTGAATTCGGTGGCTTGATAGCTATAATTTTCGGCAATAATAGTCATGCTGTCTTTAAAACTGACAGGTTTGTTGTTTTTGATGCGTTCGAGAAATTCTTTTTTAGTCATTTTTATGCGTTAAAAGTGGAGTATGTTCCCTATCCATGTTTCATAATACGGGCTTTATCACGCTGCCAGTCGCGATCTTTGGATGCTGCGCGTTTATCATGCAGTTTTTTACCTTTGGCAAGACCAATTTTCAATTTAGCGCGGCCTCTGACCCAATACAGGGATAATGGAATTAGGGTCAGTCCCTTTCGTTCTACGGCACCGATTAATCTATTCAATTCCTGGCGGTGAAGCAACAGTTTCTTTTTACGGACACTGACAGGACTGATATGAGTGGAAGCTGATAGTAAAGGGGAGATATGTGCGCCTAATAACCAAGCTTCGCCGCGTTGAATTTGAATAAAGCTTTCTTTCAGTTGTACTCTACCGTCTCTGAGGCTCTTGACTTCCCAGCCTTCCAGCACCAGTCCGGCTTCAAACTGTTCCTCAATAAAATATTCATGTGATGCCTGACGGTTGACTGCAATGGTGTTGTCCGGCTGTTTTTTATTTTTTTTGGATTTTTTACTTGCCATAATGCTGCAAATACAGATTTAACCTGACGAAATGGGATAATTTTGGTATTTTACTTGATTCACTGAAAAATTTTTGAGTTTTACATAGAGGCTGGGCGTTTCAAATGACGGATACAAAAAAATCAATTCATGGTGAATGGTCTTCACGATTCGCTTTTATTCTCGCGGCTACAGGCTCGGCGGTCGGTTTGGGCAATATCTGGAAATTTCCCTATATTACCGGCGAAAATGGCGGCGGCGCTTTTGTTTTGGTGTATTTGTTATGCGTTGTCGCTATTGGTGTGCCGATTATGATTGCTGAAATCATGATGGGGCGTCGTGGACGACAAAGCCCGATTAATACCATGCAGGATTTAGCGGAAGAAGCACAAACCGATACCCGGTGGCATTATCTGGGCTGGCTGGGCGTCATTGCCGGTTTTTTGATTTTGTCTTATTACAGCGTGATTGCCGGTTGGGCCTTGTCTTATGTTGTTAAGGCATTTTTTGGCGGTTTTTCCGGAGGGGATGCTTCAGAAATTAAAAGTCTATTTGATAATCTGATTTCCAGTCCACTACAGCTGGTATTCTGGCATACTGTTTTTATGGCGGCTACGATGGCAGTGGTTGCTAGGGGGGTCAGCGGTGGTTTGGAAAAAGCGGTGCGTTTTATGATGCCGACTTTATTTGTTATTTTAATTCTGTTGGTCGGGTATGCTATGACGACAGGGCGTTATTATGAACAAGGTCTGGAATTCCTGTTTACTCCAGATTTCAGTGAAATTGATGGTGATGCTGTTTTAACTGCTATGGGTCATGCTTTTTTTACTTTGAGCTTAGGTATGGGAGCCATTATGGTTTACGGTTCTTATTTACCCAGACATATTTCCATTGCAAAAACCGCTGTTTTTATAGCCGGCGCCGATACTATTGTCGCCTTATTGGCAGGAATTGCCATTTTCCCCATTGTATTTGCCAACGGTTTAGAGCCAGGTTCCGGTCCGGGGTTGATTTTTCAGACTCTGCCCATTGCCTTTGGTCATATGATGGGCGGTTGGTTGTTTGGTTTACTGTTTTTTGTGTTACTGGTTTTTGCCGCTTTATCCTCCTCCATTTCATTGATTGAGCCGGCTGTCGCCTGGCTGGTTGAAAATAAGGATGTAAAGCGTTTAAAAGCCTGTGTGTGGGCGGGCTTGGCGACATGGATAGTAGGCGTTGCAGTTGCCTTTTCATTTAATATCTGGTCACAAGTCAAATGGTTCGATAAATCCATATTTGATTTACTGGACTATTTAACAGCCAATCTGATGTTGCCAATTGGCGGTTTCTGTATAGCAATATTTGCCGGTTGGATTATGAAACAACAGCACACCCAGCAGGAGCTGGAATTACAAACAGGGCAATACAAACTTTGGAGATTTCTGGTGACTTATGTAGCGCCGGCATCTGTCTTTGTGGTGTTTCTGCATGTGCTTGGGGTCATATAGACATGACTGTCGTGCAAAAAAGCGCGCTGGTTAAGTTTTCGGCACAGCAAATGTTTGACCTGGTCAATGATATTGAATCTTACCCGGAGTTTTTACCTTGGTGTAGCGGCAGCCGCGTTATTCGCAGGGAAGACGATATTGTTGAAGGGGAAATACAGATTTCCAAGGCAGGGTTCAATAAAACCTTTGTCACCCGGAATAAAATTGATCCGGGTGGCAAGATTTATATGAGTTTACTGGAAGGCCCTTTTTCATCGCTGGAAGGCGTCTGGGATTTTATGCCGCTAAGGGAAAATGCCAGTAAAATTTCGCTTGACCTTGAATTTGAAATTTCTGGCGCATTGGCTAGTCTGGCTTTCGGGCCGGTATTTAATCAGATTTGTAATACCATGGTGAGTTCATTTACTCAACGCGCTAAAGCGGTGTATGGAAAATGATGATTGACGTGGAAGTGGCTTATGCCAAAGCCGATGAGCAGATTGTGATAGCACTTACCATCGAAGAAGGTAGTACATTGAAACAGGTCGTTGAAATGTCAGGTATTTTGCAGATTTTTCCTGATTGTGATTTGGCTGTAAATGATGTGGGGATATTCAGTCAAGTCTGTAAGCTTGAACAGCAACTGAAAGCAGGAGACAGAGTGGAAATTTATCGGCCATTATTGCAGAGTCCTATGCAGGCGCGCCGAAACAGGGCTTCTGGGTACTAAAAGAATGAGTATGAAATGTCTGCCGTTTTAAGCATAGCTATTGAATTAGGCTGTCAACTTAAATGCTAGGTGCATTGCGTACCTTATATGCCAGTTTGGTATGCGATGCCTAACCCTATAGAGATTATCCTCCACTTGGTTTCATGGCAGTACTGTTTTGGATAGGTATAAATTTATAGTTATTGCTATTCAAAATCCGGCACAGAAGATCTATGGATAGTTGTTTGATTTAATTAATCTCTTCCTGATGGCCTCTGGCTTTTTGAATTTTATTTTTGGCGGGAAGTAAGTCGGGTTCGTCGATAAACAAAGCCGTTATTTTTTCCCACAGGGTTTTTTCCAGATTACGTTTTGGCACATCAACTGTGATTTCTTTGGGTTCTGTTATGACCGGTAGCGCACTGGGGTGAAAATCACCTTGTATACCAATCAGGCGATCACCGTTAAAAAAAAGTGACAGGCGTTTTTGTACTCTGGCCTCGCCGCCTGGTTGGTCGGAATATAAGTAATCCCAGCGTTGCTGATGAAATACATCTACCAACATGGAAGATCCCATGATATATAAAACCTGACGTTTAGTCATATTCGGTCTAAGCTGATCGACCATTTCCTGATTGATAATGTTTCCTTGTTCAATATCCAGCGAGTAAACACCGGGCAGATTCTCCATGATGGAGCTACAGCCTGTCAGGGTTAAGCTTGAAGTAACGACTAATGAAAAAAAAGCGGTTTTCATGTTTATTGGGTTGCTGGAATAGAAAATGAAGCAGAAATGGAAAATCATACCGTATGTTTAACCTGAACACATCAATTGAGCGTATTTTTCGTATTCGTTCGCTGACTATTATCCTATAAAACTGTCTGCGGAATGCAGCAAAAATAGTTACAATGCCAGCAAACCCCTTTATAGTTGATTTTACAAAACGTTGTTATAACGATGCAGTAATTGAATGGAGATAGTAATTTGGAAACTCAGGACTTAAGAGATGTCGGCCTTAAAGTCACTTTACCCAGAGTCAAAATTCTGGAAATTCTGGAAAAGCTGTCAGATGATGATCGTCATCTGACAGCTGAACAGGTTTACAAAATTTTATTGAGTGAAGATGAAGAAATAGGTCTGGCTACCGTTTATCGAGTGTTAACTCAGTTTGAAGCGGCCGGATTGGTGACCCGCCATCATTTTGAGGGTGGAAACTCCGTTTTTGAGTTGAACAAAGGAACGCATCATGATCATATTGTTTGCATTAAATGTGGCCGGGTGGATGAGTTTGCAGATGAAGTGATCGAACAAAGGCAGAAGGACATCGCCAAAAAACTGGGCTATAATTTGACTGACCACAGCCTGTATCTATACGGCGTTTGCGCCAAATGCAGCCAATCCTGACATATGTTTAAACCACTTACCCTGTATATAGGGTTACGCTATACGCGTGCTAAAAGACGTACCCGTTTTATTTCCTTTATTACCTTGACTTCAGTATTAGGTATCGCTCTTGGGGTAACCGCATTAATTACCGTGTTATCGGTAATGAATGGTTTCGAGGATGAATTGCGGCACCGTATTTTGGGAATGACTTCGCATACCACAATTACCGGACGTAATGGACAGTTGAAAGATTGGCGTCATTTAATTCAAAAAATTAAAAACCATCCTCATGTGATAGGGGAAGCGCCATTTGTTCGTGGACAAGTGATGATAAATGCTGATCGACGCGTGAGCGGTACCGTCCTGCGCGGGGTGGCGCCGGAACTTGAACCCCGAGTTTCCGAAGTGGCTGACAAAATGAAGGCAGGCTCCCTGACTAATCTGCAATCTGGCAAGTTTGGTATTATTTTGGGTGCCGAACTGGCTAATTACCTGAGAGTCATGGTGGGGGATAAAGTGACTGTAATCAGTCCCCAGATTATCTCTACGCCTGCTGGAATTTTACCGCGGCTTAGACGGTTTACTGTCGTCGGCATTTTTCAGGTGGGCATGTATGAATATGACCGTAATATGGCTTTGACCCATATTGAAGATGCGGCAAAATTATTCAGATTGGGGGATACAGTATCAGGGTTAAGATTAAAACTGGACGATCTGTTTGATGCCCCGAAAATCAGTCGGAACTTGGCCAATGAATTATTCAGCAATTATCGGGTAAGTGATTGGACTCGCGCACACAATAATTTTTTTAAAGCCGTTAAAACAGAAAAACGGGTGATGTTTATTATTCTGTTACTGATTGTTGCTGTAGCCGCCTTTAATATTGTGTCAACTCTGGTGATGGTGGTTACCGATAAACGCGGTGATATTGCCATTTTAAAGACCCAAGGACTATCCAATTTATCTGTTATGGGGATTTTTATTATTTTGGGTGGAGTAATTGGAGTGACCGGAACCTTATTAGGTACAGTTGGTGGTGTATTATTAGCCCTGAATGTGGAAATCATTGTTCCGGCTATCGAAAGTTTTTTCGGCATACAATTTATGGCAGCCGATGTCTATTACATCAGTGATGTACCCTCGAAACTGAATTGGAACGATGTCTATTTGATTGCAGCAACGGCCTTCATCTTGGCCTTATTGGCAACACTGTATCCTGCCTGGCAGGCTTCCCGTATTAATCCCGCCGAGGTATTGAGGTATGAGTGATCCAATTATTCTGCAATGTAATCACGTATCCAAAATATATAGTCAGGGAGATTTGAATGTTGAAGTTCTCAAGGGTGTTGATTTAACCATTAACGCCGGAGAACGTGTTGCCATTATGGGCGCCTCCGGTTCCGGCAAAAGTACACTGTTGCATTTACTGGGTGGACTGGAAAAACCAACTGCTGGCGAAGTCATTCTGGACGGAGTAAACCTGAATAAAGCCAGCGCCGGTTGTTTGAGCCAGTTACGTAATCGTTCTTTGGGTTTTATTTACCAGTTTCACCATTTGTTAGGTGAATTTAGCATACTGGAAAATGTCGCCATGCCGTTATTAATCGGCAAACAACCTGTAAAACAAGCGCAACAACAAGCGACGGAATTATTAAAACGGGTGGGGCTGGGTCATAGAATTGCCCATAAACCCGGTGAATTATCCGGTGGAGAAAGGCAACGCGCCGCCGTGGCCCGGGCATTGATTAACAAACCTAAATGTATCCTGGCCGATGAGCCGACCGGTAATCTTGACAGTAAAACTGCCCATCAGATTTACCGGTTGATGCTGGAATTAAACCAGGAGTTACAGGTGAGTTTTCTTGTGGTTACCCATGATTCCGAGTTGGCAGGACATATGGATAATGTATTGCTTATGGAAGACGGATTAATTGTTCCTGCACATTAATAGTTTGCTGATTTTTATTTTGAAAGCTTCTGATGATTCATCACGGCTTGGAAAATGTCCACCTAGCTTAATTTGAGTTCGGGATAAGAAATTACTTCAAATATCAGGTGGGTACATTTAAGTTGAATTACTGCTCATTATATAAGCACCTGATTTCATTAGACATTCATGAAAAAATATAAAAATATTTAAAAAGCAATGACTATTAACCCGAACTCAGATTGATTAGCGCATCAATTGTGCTTTATTTTACTTTGCAATTTGAAACAAAAACAGGTCTCTTTTGGCTTTGTTGAGTTCGAAAATTTTGTAAAACTAATTATACAAGTTTACGATATTGAACGGTTTTTAGGTGTTGATAAGTATATTTTAACAGCTGTACGCAAACTTTCGGGGACGAGATGAATGAAAAGATAAGCCATAAAGCCGTTCTGATTTATCCTGAATTCGATACTCAAAATACTTTTTGGAGTTATGAGGAAAGTCTGAAAAGATATGCCCCGCGCGGTGAATTTGGTTTGCCCAAAAGGCTTTTACCTCCACTGGGATTAATGGGGTTGTTCAATTACCTTCAGTCTTATTATGAAGAATTGTGCCTGATTGATAAAAACATTGATCCAAGACCTTTGGCGGAATTAATTGTAGATGCGGAACATGTGTTTATAGGAG
The DNA here is from genome assembly GCA_964397365.1 of uncultured Methylomarinum sp. Taxonomy (GTDB): domain Bacteria; phylum Pseudomonadota; class Gammaproteobacteria; order Methylococcales; family Methylomonadaceae; genus Methylomarinum. Next base: position 6,990 of record CAYNIU010000120.1, read on the forward strand.
GAATGCTGGCTCAGGAACAAAGTTTGTTTGAACTTGCCA
>CAYNIU010000121.1:0-6999 GCA_964397365.1 uncultured Methylomarinum sp.
GTTTTTTGCTCAACAAAGTAAGGTTCTGAATTCCCAGGTTAGAGAGCGTTTGCGGTATATTGCAGATTTTTTAAAGGAAATCAAGGATCAGCAAGTGGTTATTGTCAGTGAAACGGCAATAGCTGAAAAGGGAAATGACACGTGGTTTAAAAACCGGGCCAAACAAATTGTTAATACATTATTGAAACTGGGTGTTACCAGTAACAGATTGTTGATTAAAAGCGGACAATATATGCAGAAAAAAGATAATGAATTGATACTCAGGGTTTTTGGACCGGATGTTTTGAGGTTTTTTTATTATCGTAAAGGTAATACCCGTTTAAACGCAAAAGAAAAACAACGACTGGATTTATTGGTGCGATATACAAAAGAATTTTTTCATAGTGGGCGGCTGATAATCAGTAGCCATACTGACAGCAAGGGCAGGCGCGCCAGAAATTTGAAAGTATCGCAACAACGCGGTGATGTCATTAAACAATATTTGGCAAGCCGGGGTATTGCTGCAGAACGAATACAGGTTAAAGCTTATGGTGAAAGCCGGCCAATAAAGAGTAATCGCTTCCCTGCCGGCAGAGCGCAGAACAGACGCGCTATTATCAGTTTTGTAAAATAGAACCGCTAGGGAATCGCTGATTTATTCACGATTCCTGCGGCACAAGGATGTGCCACTAAAATCTATGACTGCAACCCATTGAATTTGTGAACAAAGCGGAAATCGCATTTTCGCTTTGCGGACACTGACAAAACGGGGATGATTTGTTCAGCGCTTATTTAGTTTCCATCATTTTGATGAATGAATTTGCTTCATCAATCGACTTTTCCATCGAAATAATCAGCTGGGAAACGTCGGATTTTACGGTATTCAGCTCGCTTTTTAAAGATCCTATGGCTTGAGCGTTCAGATTGTGTTTCAGATATAAAACCTGATCCTTAAAGACCGCCAAAACCGGTTCAATTTTACTTTCTGCTCGTTTCATGGCAGAAATCAAGTGTTGATATTGTTTTCTGGTTTCAGTCAGTTTTCGACGGCTGATTCTCTTTAAAGACGCGCTGGAGTACTGCTTTAATTCGTCTTCCCATTCTTCAAAAAGAGCAGCTGATACATTTTCAATATCTTCGATACGTTTTTTTACTTCTTCTGCTTTTTCTGTACTGGCAAGGTATTCGTTATTGAGTTTATTGTACACTTCTTCCAGACTTCCACCGCTAAAATTGGTGATCGCCGTAAATTGTTGCAGAGCAGTTTTGAATTGTTTTTTGGTTTCTTCCTGGGTATTACGGGCTTTTTCAACGCGATAAATCATCACCTCACGTTTGGGAATACCTATTTTTTCTAACGTGTTAAGGTACATTTTGGAACAACCTGATAATACAATGCATATAAAAAACAGGGAAAAGATATTTAATTTCATGAGGGGTTCGGCAGTTATTGAATTTGAAATGAAGTATAAAGGTATTTCTTGATACTATTATTTTATCAGTCAGGTCGATAAAACAGCTCAAAAATCATGTCAAAGCTGTCGTATGCTTTTTCAATAAGCATGACTATTTCGGAATCCGGTATACCCAGTGTGTTTTTGATGATTTCATCATGGCTATGATCCAGTTTGCAATAATAATTAGCCAGTCTGACAATAGAGGCAACAGTACAATATTGACCGGTGTTGTCGGGGAAGCAATGTAAATTTATGCTTTCAATAACGATTTCAGGTAGTTGCCATTGTCGGCAAAGCTCTGCGCCGGTTTGATAATGATTAAAACCGATGACATGCTCTTCAATTTTTGGCTCATCTTCTGCCGTTATCCCTTGTTGCGATTGTAAAAGCAAATCCACTTCTCTTGCTAATACAGGGATGCGGCGAAAAAAAACCAATTGACCAATATCATGAAATAATCCGCACAAAAAAATTGATTCGCTATATTGTCCACCAAGATACCAATCCAGTTCTTTTGAAATTAAGGCGCATTTCAGATTTCTGGCCCAGAAATCGTGCATAGAGATGCCGGTACCAGGTAAATTTGAGAAACGTTCAACAACGACAGTACCAAGAACCAGATTTTGTAGCTCCTGGCTGCCAATGAGGGTAATTGCTCTGGCGATAGATGTGATACGGGAAGGGAAGCCAAAAAAAGCACTATTGACAAGCTTCATGAGCTTTAATGCTAATGAGGCATCTTTTTCTATGACAAAAGCAGCGTCAGACATGGATTTAGTCGGGTTGTCGATAACTTTCTTCAGTTCAAAATAAACATTTGGAGGTGAGGCAAGTTGCAAATCTCCCCTTAGCAGGTCAAAAATTGTTAAATTTGTTTGTAAAGAAGTTACCATAAGTATTTAAACTGCCAAATTTTAAAATTAAGTCTATACTTGATATGATTGTCTGGGGATACGTTGAAAACGTAAATTTAAGATTAGACGCCTTGGAAATAAATACAAGTTTTGGATTATTTTCATCGAAGTGTTTGGCAAAGATGTTGGTCGTATGGATACGGTTCTCAAGCGCTCAGGGACGGTATTTATTTGCTCCCTAAGTCGTGAATGGGCATAACGTCTTTAAGTAACACAATACCGGCTTTTTTCCTTAGTTCTTAATAAATCAACACCTTGTATCCTCTGCTCTGAATAGGCACAAAATAAATTATCAATAATAATGTAACGAACTGATGCTTGGCTTATGGGAACTGAAAGTTAAGCAAAAGGGGAAATGCTTGGTTGGTATTATGACTAATTACGATTCGTTGAAAGAAAAAATAATAATAATTGCAGAGCATGACGAGGAGGTAGCCAAAGAATTAACTCACTTACTGAAAAACAAGGGCTATAGCAATATCAGGATAGCCGCAGATGGTAGCAAGATTTATGAAATACTAAAAGCCTATTACAATCAGCCCGAGAAAATCGGATTGGTGATCATCAATGAACACTTGCCGCAATGTCAGGTAAAGGAAATGTGCGAAAGTCTTTCTGGTAGCGCAGATGGGTCAATTGTTCCGTTTATTATTCTCACTCAAGATAATCAACATAAAAATTTTATTAATCAAACGGACAGTGGCGATAATTTAGGGCGTTATCTGGTTCATATGGTTCAAGTTCCTGTAAATTATAACGAACTATTGTTAATTGTTGATTTTCTTTTGAATATGAAATACGAGCGTTTTTTGCGACATAAACAGGAAGAACGCCTGATTAATGAATTAGCTGAAAGAAAAGTAGTTGATTCAAAACTGAAATATCTGGTTGTACATGATGAATTAACCGGCCTGTTTAACCGCAATAATTTTGAACGTCAATTACGTTTGATTCTTAACAGAAGTACCAAGCTACCCCAGAATGGCGCCTTATTTTTTATTGATATTGACCGTTTCAGTTTGATTAATGAACTGGAAGGGTTTGATGTCGGAGACAGATTGTTAGTTGAAATAGTAGTATTGATCAGGAAGTTGGTAACTAAAGACAATTTGTTCGCCCGTATTGGATCGGACGAGTTTTGTTTGTTTCTTGGGAATACAAACGAAGCCCAGGCAACTGTATTTGCCGAAAAAATAAAAAAAGCCGTTGAGGATTCCCGGTTTTTTACTGGCGAAGTTTGTTACAGCATTTCAATTTCTGTCGGCATTGCCATGCTGAATTCCGCGACTAAAATTTATCATGCCGGTGAGTTGATTTTGCGCGCACGTCAGGCCTGTAATTCAGCTAAAGAAAATGGCAGAAACATGATCTGGTTGTTTAGTGAAAATGATGTTTCCGTAAAAGAAAGAAGGCATGATATTTATTGGGTTCCAATAATCAAAAAAGCTTTACTGGAGAATGAACTGTTTTTGGTTTATCAGCCGGTTGTAAAACTGAGTAATGGCGTCATATCCCATTATGAAGCATTAATCAGAATGAAAGGCGAAGGTAATATTATCATTACGCCCAACCAGTTTATACCAGCAGCGGAAAGAATGGGGTTGATACACAGCATTGATTTATGGGTTGTTGAAACAGCAATTGATTTTTTGTCTGAGCTTCCTGAAGAGATGGGGCGGCTGTCTTTGGCCATTAATTTATCCAGCGCCGCTTTTCAGGATGTTGCGTTGTTGCCGACTATCAGGGATAAACTTGAATTAACCTGGGTGGATGCCTGTCGATTGACGTTTGAAATTACCGAAACAGCAGCGGTTGAAAATTTTGAAAAAACACGTGACATGATAAATAGCATCAGGGCATTAGGGTGTAAATTTGCTTTAGATGATTTTGGTGCTGGGTTTTGTTCGTTCAATTATTTAAAAAGTTTCCCTGTCGATTATGTCAAAATTGATGGTCAGTTCATTCAAAATCTGATTAATGACGAAACTGACCAGGTGCTTGTCAGGTCAATGGCTGAGATTGCAAGTCAGTTAGGCAAGAAAACCATTGCCGAATTTGTTGAAACGCCTAAAACCATCAGTAAATTAAAAGAGATAGGAGTTGATTATGCTCAAGGTTACATTTTTGGCCGACCTGAAGTTAGTTTGTTGAAAAGCAATGCCATTTCGATAAGAAAGTTGATAGATTCCGACGAACCAGAACCTAAAACCGCATTAAAAGTCAATGGATAACACATTTTTTGCTGGCTCAGACAGCTGTTGTCAATAGAATCCCCTCCCACAAAATATTAGCTTGACAGGGTGGGCTGTGGATGTTTGATAAAAGGCAGTTGAATGGGAGTTTAAAGGTGTGCTTGCAGAATTCATCTTATATCTGCCAATGACCACTGAATTTGGCGTTATTTCACCTGACAATCTTTCGCAATAAAATCAATTCACATCAGTATGTTACATGGGGTTGTAAGTATAGGTTTTCGTGCAGCGCCATTTTTGTGCTACTGGGTAAAAGTACAATATTGACCTAATATTTTAGCAACTTTTAGGGTATATAATTCGTCAAAGAAAAATGGATGTTGTACTAGGAGTCTGTCGGGTTATGATGCGAGTGGGAAATCGGCGCAGTAGAATCATCCATAATCCGACGGCTTCCTAGCGTCTGATAATATTTTGTTATCTCAGAGCGTAAAAATCAATAACCTGATTCCTGGGTTGTTCATTCACTCATCATTAAACAGTCAATGTAAAACATTGGTTTTCTATTTCCGAATAACGCATTCGTCACTAAATGGCAACAAAAACTAAAAGCAAAACAAAAAAGACGGTCAAAAAAACAAAAAAAAATCAATCAATGTCATGGTTTAAAAAATCATTGATTTATTTTTTTGTTCTAGGTGGATTTGTTTTTTTTTCTTACCTTGGTTATCTGGATTATACGGTACGAAAACAATTTGCCGGCAAACGCTGGTCTATTCCTGCCAGAGTCTATGCCACTCCGCTTGAGCTATATACCAGTTATAAATTGACGGCAAAAAAATTCGAGAATGTGCTGTTACAATTACATTATCGCCGCGATTACCATTTGGCATCGCAGGGAACTTATTATCGACAAGGAGAGCATGTTTATATCAATTCCAGAAGCTTTCAATTTTGGGATAAATTGCAGGAAAGTCGGAAGTTAAAAATCACTTTCAGTCATGGCGTTGTGTCCAGAGTTATTGATTTAAGGACATCGGGCGAATTAGCTATTGTCAGGATGGATCCTGCTCAAATTGGCAGCTTTTATCCAACCCGAAAAGAAGACAGGGTTTTGATAAAACTGGAAGACACTCCTGATTACTTGATTCAGGGCTTGTTGGCAACGGAAGACAGGGATTTTTATCAGCATTTTGGTTTGTCATTTAAATCCATCGCCCGAGCCATGTGGGCTAACTTTAAGGCAGGCGGCGTTGTACAAGGCGGCAGTACGATTACGCAGCAGTTGGTCAAAAATTTCTATCTGACTTCCGAAAGAAGTTTATGGCGCAAATTCAATGAAGCGTTAATGGCGCTGATACTGGAATATCGTTTTGACAAAGATGATATTCTGGAAGCCTACTTAAATGAGATTTATCTCGGTCAGGATGGCGCCAGCGCAGTACATGGGTTTGGTTTAGCCAGTGAGTTTTATTTTGGTCGGCCGTTAAAAAATTTGCCTCTGGATAAAATTGCCGCACTGGTTGCCATGGTGAGAGGACCGTCATATTACGATCCCAGAAAATATCCTGATCGAGCGATCAAGCGCAGGAATTTGGTGCTGGATGAAATGCATCAACAAGGTTTTATCACTAAAAAACAAACGATTGCTGCAAAAAAACAGAAATTGGCGGTAGTGTCCAGGGTGCATCGTTCAGCTAATCGCTATCCGGCTTTTCTGGATCTGGTCAAAAGACAATTAAGGCAGGAATATCGGGAAGATGATTTAACCTCAGAAGGGTTGCGTATTTTTACCACACTGGATACCGGTGTTCAAAACACGCTTGAAAAAACAGTAAAAGATAAATTACAACAACTGGAAAAGAGACCTAGAATTAACAAACTGGAAACAGCCGCCATTGTAACTCGTCGCGATAGTGGCGAAATTGTCGCTTTAGTAGGCAGTCGGCATGCTTCCTCTGCAGGTTTTAATCGCGCCCTGGATGCTGTCAGGCCGATTGGATCATTAATTAAACCGGTTGTTTATCTAACCGCTCTGGAGTATCCAGATAAATACACCATATCCACTGGAATCAGTGATTCAGCCATTACCGTGAAAGGGTCAAAAGGTAAAGACTGGAGTCCTAAAAATTATGACAATACAGAGCATGGTGAGGTTGAACTGCATACCGCATTGAGTCATTCTTATAATCTGGCGACTGTAAGACTAGGTATGGATGTGGGTGTTGCCAGAACGGCAAAAACATTACGTAATATGGGGGTTAGCAGGCAGGTCGATTTGTTCCCTTCACTACTATTGGGCGCTATTCCTCTGACCCCAATGGATGTCACCCAAATGTACCAAACCCTTGCGGATGATGGTTTCGTTACGCCGTTACGTTCTATTCGTGCCGTTATTGCCACTGATGGTGAGAGATTGCAAAGTTATCCTTTTACCGTCAGGCAAACAGTTGATCC
>CAYNIU010000122.1:0-6919 GCA_964397365.1 uncultured Methylomarinum sp.
GATCAACCTGACCCCCTTTTAAAATCATTTCCACCGACAAATCCGGATATTCTTTTAAATATTGAGTCAATGCCAGCGCAATTTGGGTGGCTCCAAGAACGGGGGGAGCGCTGATTTTCAATATACCTCGTGGTTCATGCTGCAAATGGGTCACTGCCGCTTCCATTTCTTCCACATCCAGCAATACTTGTTGGCAACGTTCCAGGTATGACTCTCCCACCTCGGTCAGACTTAAGCTACGCGTAGTGCGATTAAACAGTCGGGTATTTAATTCACTTTCCAACTGCATGATATGTTTGGTTGCCATGGCTCGTGATATACCTAAGTCCCGTGCAGCGCCGGCAAAACTACCCACTTTTGCCACGCGCACAAAAACATTCATACTGGTTAACTTATCCATAGCCGATCTTTCCGATAGAACCTGATAACAAATCTGTTGACATTTTAATTGTTTCTAAAATAAATACAATCTATTTATAAAAAGCTGTATTGTAAACTTTTTTTAATTCTGTATAGTATGCAGCAACTTCACAACAAATTGTTGTTTATCACCTACATACAAAGGTTATTTGCAAAAAATGAATGATATAAACAAAGATATTCTTATAGGATTGGTGTTTATTACCGCTATATGGAGTTTTATTTCGGGTTTGTTTATTGTTTCTACCCTTTTATTTGGTAGCGCTGCTATTTTCAGTAACATTGCCATGAGATCCTGGCCAAACAGCTAAGCTCGAACAATGACCCCTCCTTTGGTGTTGTAAAACAAGTGGAACCTCCTCATAACACTCCGCTTGACTTTCAAGTCTCCCTTGCGCAAAGCATGGGAGACTTTTTTTTGTCTATGGATAAGTGATTAAGTCTTTTCTAACCTGAATGCACGAATTTAGTCACAGATAAATGCTGTTGATGTCATATTTAAACAACATGCATGGAATAATTTAGACAAACTATTATAAGTGTGACTTTATCCGCATCGTGCGAATGAATTACCCCTACAAATGGCGAAGTTATTTCATGTACGCTGCTACTTGACTAAAGTCGCATTTGCGGCAGTCATTCAGCAGGAATGGAATATTAATTTTCCAGGATGCATAAATATAAACCTGAATCTATGATTTCACTACGGATTCAGGATAACCATAGTAAATCACAGATTTCACATTGCGGCACAAACCCTGAAATACTCCGTTTAAGGATATTTCTGGCTTCAACCACATCATCATTATGAACGGCTGTTTTCAATTTGACTATGATTGCATCTAGCTCCGGCCAAGTGATCACTTCTTCTTCTGCCCGCATAATCCTCGGATGGAGAGTATCTGATACATTTTCACCAATCAACAACTCCTCATAAAGCTTTTCACCTGATCTCAATCCGGTAAATTTTATTTCTATATCTCCTGTCGGATTTATATCATCTTTTATTTCCAGACCACTCAAGTGAATCATTCGTTTGGCCAAATCCAGAATCCGAATCGGCTCCCCCATATCCAAAACAAATACATCTCCTCCCTGTCCCATTGCCCCAGCCTGGATAACCAGCTGAACGGCTTCCGGCATGGTCATAAAATATCTGATAATGCGTGAATCTGTCACCGTAACCGGGCCGCCACGGGCAATTTGTTCTCTGAACAAAGGAATCACGGAACCGGAAGATCCCAATACATTACCAAAACGCACCATAGTAAAACAGGTGCTATGGTTTTCTTCCACACTTAAGGCTTGCAGTATCAGTTCAGCAAAACGTTTTGTTGCCCCCATAGTATTGGTAGGACGCACGGCTTTATCAGTTGAAATAAGAACAAAGGTTTCAACGCCACTGTCAATAGCCGTCCGCGCAATTGTCAATGTACCCAGGATATTGTTTTTAATGGCCTCACCTGGATTTTGTTCGACCATAGGTACATGTTTGTATGCCGCAGCATGGTAAATTGTTTGTACCTTAAAAGTTTTACAGATTTTCTCGATCCGCAAAGCATCACAAACTGAACCTAAAAGCGGAATAATTTCAGCTTGACCGGAATCTTTCATATTTCTGATTGCTTCCTCCAATTCTTTATTAATTAAATAAAGCGCGTATTCATTTAATTCAAAAAGGATGAGTTTTTCAGGTTTCAACCTTATAATCTGCCGACAAAGCTCTGAACCTATAGAACCTCCCGCTCCCGTTACCATAACAACTTTTCCGACTATATTGGCCTGAAGCAGGGTCTGATCGGGTTCAACCGCATCTCGTCCCAGTAAATCAGCAATATCCACTTCCTGTAATTCATCAAACTTGATTTTACCTTGTGCGATATCCGCCATCCCCGGCATACTTCTTACATGTACCGGATATGGTTCCAGCAGTGTGATGATTTCACTTCTACGAGTCCTGCTGATAGAAGGTATAGCCAGCAAAACATCATGAACCTGATGTCGCTCAATCAGATAACTTAGTGACGTCATTGGGTAAATTCTCAATCCATTGACCTTCTGCTTATGTAAAGACTTGTCATCATCTATAAAAGCAACCGGTTTAAATTCCTGTCCACATTCTAACGCCATAGCTAACTGTATTCCAGCACTACCGGCTCCATAAATAATAACTTTTTTCTCACTGCCCCCTCTGGCTACATTTCTACCTAATTGTAAATAGGCATCGGCCAGCCACCAGCGCGCCATAAACCGGCTGCCCACGACCAGAAGTAATAAAACCAGCCAATTTAAAGGTGGCACCGTTCTCGGCACCAAACCAATACCTGATTGAAAAACAATGAAAGTGAAAATTAATGCATACAGTGTTACCGCTTGAAAAATAGCCCATAATGCCCGCCCTCCTATATATCGGATAATGGCGCGATATAATCCAAATTTTATGAAGATGGGTACAGCAAGAACAGGACTGATAACAAACAAAACCCAAATATCACCTGTAGGAATATACCACTCACCCAGTCGCAAAGAAAATGCTGCCCATAAAGCCGACATCGAAAAAACAATGTCCACGCTGATCAGTATTCCTGCTTTTGTGCGCCGGGAAAGATCAAGAAACCAGTATGTTAACTTTTCCATCGTTAAAAGATTAAATGTACTTTATACATAATACACAGAAACCAGGATAAACTTTTACTCAACTATATTCTCCTTAAGGAAAGGTTAAATGATATTTGCAATCATTACAGAGGGACTATTTGTATTTGAGACATGCTAACAAACGCAAGCTACAGAAGGTAAGAAAATGTTGCCGGTTTCATGAAGCCGATTGCAGCCATAATCAAAATATCGCAACTACGGTAACAACATTGAAAAATTAAACGATCTGCCAAAATTATTTCACACTTTTTTCAGTAAAAAGTACATCTATAACAACAAATCGAATATCCGTATCCAAAGAACTTAATGGGAAATACCATGCCTGCCCATAACATTTGAAAATGTCAGCCAAAGAATTTTTAAATCAAAAAAAAACGATTGTTTGTTCATATACTCAACATCCAAGGCCACCTTATGCGGAATGGACAATTCATCACGCCCGTTCACCTGCGCCCATCCTGTTAGCCCGGGAACAAGTCTATGCACATTATGCTTTGTGCGTAATGCGATCAAATCATCCTGATTGAACAACGCTGGTCTTGGGCCGACAAAGCTCATATTACCTGTCAAAATACTCCATAACTGAGGTAATTCATCCAGACTGGTTTTACGTATAAATTTTCCCATAGGCGTTAATACACTCTCTGGATCTGCTAATAAATGTGTTGCCACCGGCGGCGTATCCACCTTCATGCTGCGAAATTTCGGCATTTTAAAAATGTGGTTATTTTTCCCTACCCGATCAGACCAATACAAAACAGGTCCAGGTGATGTCAATTTTATCAGAAGAGTTATTAAAATAACCGGCAACAGAAAAATAATCGAACTAAAAATAACTAAAATCAGGTCAAGTATTCTTTTCATCAAAATACGCATCAGCAGTTTTTTGCAATTGTTCATCCATAGTAATCACGGGCTTCCAGTCTAACAGTTCTTTTGTTTTAGAATCATCCACCTGCAATGATGCAAATAAACGATCTGCAATATCACCTTTACCTATAAGTTGGGCAACCCACTTCATTAACCCGACAGGTACAGGAATCAATAACAAATCTTTTCTTAAAGCCTTGGCCATTTTTTGCAAAAGTTCAGTCGTCGAAATATCCTCACCGTCTGAAATAAGAAACACCTCATTACTTGCTTTTGTATGATCAATACAGATCACAATCAAATCAATCAGGTTATCTATCGCGATAAAACTACGTTTGTTATTTATCCTGCCAAATGGTAGCACTATCACTTTATCTATCCACTTTATCATAGATTTAAAATTTGCCTTTACACCTGGACCATAAACAAGTGGTGGCCTGATAATAACAACCTCTAATCCACTTATCTTTGCCAAATGTAATAATTTTTGTTCCGCCTGAAACTTTGACAAACCGTATGGCTCTGTGACTTCTATAAGGTCATCAGCTGTAAAGTTGTGGCCTGATCGGGTCATTTCACCATTCACTTTTATCGAACTGATAAAGATAAAACGCTTAACACCGGCGTTAACTGCCTGTCGAGCAAGATTGAGAGTCCCTTCAACATTAATTTTTTTGAATTCTGTCCAGGAATTCTTTGCATCGTTCTGTACATGAACAAGAGCAGCCGTGTGAATAACAACATGAACATCCGACAAAAACGATGCCCATTCAGTTGCTGATGAAATATCGTCCACTACCTGCTGTTGAATATCTGTAGATAAACTATCAGATAATTTACGCACAACAGCCACTACTTCAAATTGACGGGAATGTAACCTTTCTAGCAATGCTCTTCCGATAAAACCTGTTGCACCAGTCACAAGAATTTTATTCATAGAATTTACAAGTGAATGATATTAAAGACTTAAACTCATAAAATATAACTCTTTGAGGGGGATAAATACTGCAAAACCGCAATTGTTGAAAAACTGTTCATTGTTCAGCTTAAAATTTGTGGATAAGGTGTATAGAAAAAACGGGGTGTTATTTTTAAACACCTTATCCACAACTTTACCCAAAAACCTTAACATCTTTCATTCTAAAATAACACCTTGATTTTTTTAAAAAAATAAGACTTACACACAGTTTTTTTCAAGCTAATAGTAATAATAAAATTAAAAATATAAATTTGATATTATTATAACCTTGGTTAGTCATGTAATGACTCCATAACAGAGAATCAGGTTTCAACTTACGAACAAAACATGAGGAAAATCACATTTTTTAAACTTTTGGGAAGCATAGCTATGCTATTTTGCAAAAAAAGTCGGAAAAATGAACCTGTTTTTCAACGTCGTAGTAGAATTATCCATAATCGAAGAATCTCTTTAAGCACACCTTAATCACTTTTTGTAATCTACATGAGCTCTATCTGGAACAATTGCCTTGCTAAACTTGAACACGAAATCCCGTCTAGCGACTTCAGTACCTGGATTAGACCTTTACAAGCATTAGAAAGTGGCGATACTTTAAAATTACTTGCCCCTAATCGTTTTATTATTGAACATGTAAAGCAGCATTATTTGCCTAAAATTGAGGATGCTGTATATGAGTTTTCCAATGGAACCCTGGTATTAAAGTTTGAAATCGGCAGTAAAAAATCACCGGTAATTAAAACACCCAGCAATGTTACTAAAACCCCTGTAAAAAAAAAGAAACTGCCCAATTTTTTAAATAAAGCATTTACTTTCGATAGTTTTGTGGAAGGAAAGTCAAATCAGCTGGCCAAAGCGGCCTCAATACAGGTTTCTGAAAATATTGGCAAAGCCTATAACCCATTGTTTATCTATGGCAGCTCAGGTCTTGGTAAAACACACTTAATGCATGCCATTGGTAATGCTGTGTTGGAACAAAACTCATCAGTACATGTCGTTTATCTGCATTCAGAAAAATTTGTACAGGATATGGTCAGGGCATTACAGCAAAATACCATTAATAATTTTAAGGAGTATTATCGAAATATTGATATTCTATTGATTGATGACATTCAGTTTCTGGCGGGAAAAGAACGTTCACAGGAAGAATTTTTTCATACCTTCAATAATTTACTGGATAAAAAACATCAGGTTGTCTTAACTTGTGATAAATACCCCAAAGAAATTGACGGTCTTGAAGATCGTTTAAAATCACGTTTTGGCTGGGGACTGCCAGTAGCTATCGAACCACCGGATCTTGAAACCCGCGCTGCTATTTTAATTAAAAAGGCCAAACTGGTGAATGTTGAATTAAATCATGAAGTCGCTTTTTTTATCGCCAAACGCATTCCTTCCAATGTTCGTGATTTGGAAGGCGCATTAAGGCGGGTTGTCGCTAATTCACAGTTTACCGGCCGGGAAATAACTGTAGATTTTACCAAGGAAGCGCTGCATGATTTGATTTCATTACAAGATAAACTGGTTAATATTGATAATATACAAAAAACGGTTGCCGAATATTTCAAAATCAGGGTTGCCGATTTATCCTCCAAGACGCGTAAACAATCTATCACCCGACCCAGACAAATAGCAATGTCATTAGCTAGAGAACTTACTTCGCACAGTTACCCGGAAATTGGTGACGCTTTTGGTGGCCGAGATCACACAACAGTTATGAGCGCCTGTACGCGTATTGCCAAACTAAAAGACAGCGACGTTAAAGTCTCAGAAGATTACCAGAACCTGTTGAGAACTCTGTCACATTAGTACCTTAAAAGTTGTGGATAACCTGTGATACTTATAAATTTTATTTTTATCCACAGCTTTTCAAACAAGTAACACAAAGTCTTATAAACATAATAATAGTATAATTAACCAATTGATTTATAATTAAATTTTAACCTTATCAACAGATAATGGACGAGCTAATTATAGTAATAAATAAAAAATATATTT
>CAYNIU010000123.1:0-6837 GCA_964397365.1 uncultured Methylomarinum sp.
CGCCTTCTGGAGTAAGTGACTGATATTAAAGACGTATATACGCTGAGTAGTTACAATAACTTCAAGAAGGATTCAATGGCTCGATATACTGACGGCATAGACCTCAATGCAATACTGGCTAATGCTCCCGGAAATTCTGTAATTTGGAATCGGTTTCTTGCTGAACTTACCCGGCAACTGGGTTGCAATTCCAGTGCATTACTGATGACTGACCTGGTTGACCGGAAAAATACCCGTTTTCTTTTCAGTTCTAATATTACACAAGCCTATCAGGAACAGTATGAAAGCGAATACAACAGACAGGATAACTTTAATTTTTTTATTAGCAAAAATCCCAAACATATCTTTTACAATCAATCTGTAAAAGATGCTTACAATGAAGAAGGTGAAAGTAATTTCCTGCCGTCATGCGAAAGAAAATATCGATTCGGAGTAGCCATTCCCTGTACTAATCATCATTCCCTGAATCTGATAGTTAATCGTAACAAAGCGTTTACAGATCAAGAACGACAACAAACCATCCGAATTTTACAAGTCCTTATTCCGTCTTTGGAAGAAGCCATACACGAAGAACAACGACTCAAAATAAACAGTCAATTGCTTCATTACATCGGCAATCATTTCGACGGATTTATTATTGTCGATCGGGAATTAAATATCCTTTTTTATGATCCGGTTTACATTTCAATTATTAGCCAGTTGGACTGTGTGGAAATCACAGGAAGCCGTTTTAATATGAAAAACCCTGTGTTTGAACGACGGCTGTTATCCTCTCTCAAAAAAAGTGAAGAAGTAACATCCATTCATAATCAATGCCATAGCTGTCAGATCACACTTATCCCAATATCCTCTTTAAAAAACCTTTATCAATGGGAATGTTACAAGGATGGCTTTATTCTCACATTTACTCACAATAAAGAACATAACCCCATTATTAACCGGTTAACAGATATTTACCATCTATCAAAATGCGAGGCAGTTTGTGCACTGCATTTCATGAAAACTCCCTCAATTTCTGATGTTGCAACAAATACTTATCGTTCACAGGAAACGGTTCGTAATCATATAAAACATACGATGCAAAAAATGGAAGTGCACAACCAGGCTGAATTGATGAAAAAATTGATTACACTGGCCGCATTGTAATGCAGTTGTAATTCATTCGGAAGCTTACCGGTTTAGGCAGTGCCTTGACACCTTGCAAGGCTTTTTTAATAGTAAATTTACCCAGGGAACAGGTCATATTTTGTATATCAAGTATTACTGATTGACTACTGTGTTGTGCCTGAATCGGAGATTTTGTATAACCTGCCGGTATCGTGAAAAATCCAGCCAATAAACTCATGGCTAAAAATACAGTTCTAATATTCATAATTGTGTTTCCTTAGGACATGAAAAACGGGGCGTACCAGGGAAAGGCCAACAGCAGCAAAATTAACCCGGAACCTATCCAGAAGATCATCCGTTGTTTTTGTTTTACTTCGGGGGAGGCGCATGCTTCACCCTCTTTACAGTTTTCTGGTATCAAATAGAGTTTGCGATACCCCAAACCAATAAAAATCAAGGTCAGAATCAGAAAAAAAGGTCGGACCGATTCCATTGACGTTAATGTGCTCATCCATGCACCGCCAATACCCAGAGATAAAAGCAGCAAAGGACCGACGCAGCAAAGCGATGCGCCAATGGCAGACAGGATGGCACCAATACCCAGCCAGGATGTATTGCTGGATGAAGTTTCTTGTTCGCTCATCAGGGGTCTCCTAAATCAAAATAAACCATTGTTCTTTGTCTGTAATATTTTCGCAGCAGATTGATGCAGGAAATCAAAAAGACTTCGAGAACATTTGATTAATAGTATAAACCCTGTTCTATAGAACAGGGTCAAGAGAAATTGATGGATTGTTCAGAATAAAGACTCAATTTTTCATAGCTATTCTGAAAGTACTGTTTTTAAAACAACATTGGATTGATAGCATTCTACCGTCTGTGACCGACAGAGTGTTGATGTTCCCGGGAGGGTGATAGGTTTGCTATTGGTTTATTTCAGGATCAGACTGATTAGAAAAGGAATCGATAATAGAGCAATGGTCAGTTGCTGACCCAATCTGACATCCTTTAACCAAGTTATCCAATACATTGCGCAGAGCGGTTAAGTCTTTTATCTGCTCATCAATTTGTATGCGTTTCTGTTTTGCCATTTTCATTACATCTTCACAATGACCACTATCAAGCAACAGTAATTCCGATATTTCCTTTAAAGTGAACCCCGTTTGTTGAGCGCGCTTGATAAATCGAATTCTGTTAATCGTATCGCCAGGATATTGTCTATAACCGCTTACGGGTTTTTCAGGTTCTTGCAATAATCCTTTCCGCTGATAGTAACGGATTGTTTCAATAGTCACTCCAGCCTGGTTAGCCAGCTTTCCTATGGTCAATAACATCTTCATCTTCCTCTAATAATTATTGTCATGGCGATGCTCCTTTCTGTGCGTATACATTGAATGAACCAGTCTTACCAAGTTCCGGTGGTCCTGGTTTTTTGTGTTCCGGTTATTGGTAAAAGAGCAATTTGAGCACATCTTCAATGAAGATCCAGGCTAGGTAATTAGGCCATATTCGCTCGATGTTATGACCGTTCAGGAAGCAGGCGCAAGCAACCAGGCTCA
Source organism: uncultured Methylomarinum sp. (assembly GCA_964397365.1). GTDB lineage: Bacteria > Pseudomonadota > Gammaproteobacteria > Methylococcales > Methylomonadaceae > Methylomarinum. Next base: position 2,667 of record CAYNIU010000123.1, read on the forward strand.
TATCGACAATGACAGCAGTAACAATCTGGGTGCTGATGATAGCAAATATCAAAACGGGGGAGGTCGTTAGACGATTGCCGGACCCTGCAAAAGTTGTCATCAACACGTAAAATAATTATACATTTTTTGCAGTCAATTAATTCCTCATCCTTAAAAAAAAACCTATTATCCTTTTTATTAAACGCCCCTAAAGCAACATTGGTTTATGGCACACTATCTGCTTTACTTATGGCTATAGTTTATAAAAAATTGATAATTGAGTGTGTTGGAGAGGATGTGTTGTAATTTCCATCAAACTAGCGTCAAAATTCCTATCCATTATAAATATGGGCTCTCATGACAAAACCTTTATGGAGTAATAATTATGTTAGATGACAACAATGATCATAACCGAAATGGTAAAGCTCTAAATGAAAATTCTTTAGACAGAGCAAGTGATGGTGCTGTACCACTTAAAAGCAGTCAGGATAATGTCAACGGTCATAATCGAAATGATGGTGACAACGATGGTAATGAAAATCATTCTGATGAGGAAACACTTACCTTACTTTATGACACTGTTTTCAACAGAGCGCCGGATGCTAAAGGCTTGGCGACCTGGACAAATGAATTAGCCAAGACGGGAGTGCAGCTAAATGATTTGGCCGATACCTTCATGCAATCTCAAGAATTTACCAACCTTTATGGTGAAAATTTATCAGATGATGCTTTCATTGAAGCTCTATATAGCAATTCTCTAGGCAGAGCAAGTGATGATGCTGGTAAAGCACACTGGTTAGAGCAATTAAATTCGGGCACGCCTCGTAGTGAAATATTAACTGGTTTCTCTGAATCAGCCGAGCATGTTGCATTAACGCTGACTGGGACAGGGGCAACTGCGGGTATTAATACAGCAACGCCAACGAACAGTCAGGATAATGTCAACGGTCATAATCGAAATGATGGTGACAACGATGGTAATGAAAATCATTCTGATGAGGAAACACTTACCTTACTTTATGACACTGTTTTCAACAGAGCGCCGGATGCTAAAGGCTTGGCGACCTGGACAAATGAATTAGCCAAGACGGGAGTGCAGCTAAATGATTTGGCCGATACCTTCATGCAATCTCAAGAATTTACCAACCTTTATGGTGAAAATTTATCAGATGATGCTTTCATTGAAGCTCTATATAGCAATTCTCTAGGCAGAGCAAGTGATGATGCTGGTAAAGCACACTGGTTAGAGCAATTAAATTCGGGCACGCCTCGTAGTGAAATATTAACTGGTTTCTCTGAATCAGCCGAGCATGTTGCATTAACGCTGACTGGGACTGCGGCGGGTATTGATACTGCAACGCAAGTTAATCTCGCCTAATGACGTATTTTAGTGCCGAAGATGACGCGCTGCGGGTTGACAGGCGGTCATAACGCCTGAAGCGATTGCAAATGCAAGGTTAAGTCAGCGAACGCCGATGTCATCCTGGCGGCCTAGGATCTGTGATCCAACTGATTTTTCTAAAGTAATCTTTACTAAAATTTAAAACAGGGTGGGAAAGGAAAAGCTTCCCACCCGTTTATTATCAATATTTTTCAATACTGATAGTTTTCGTTTCGGAATCTGGCTTTTCCTTGCGAGGTATGCAAATAGTGAGTAAGCCATTTTTCATCGACGCTTTGATATTGTCAGCATCGGCATCATCCGGCAAAGCCAAAACCCGTTGGAAGCTACCATATTTGCGCTCTATGCGATAAAAATTTTTGTCCTTGTTTTCGCTTTCTTCTTGTTTGTTACCTTTGATGATTAAACGACTTTCGCTTAGATTGATCTCCAGATCTTTTTCTTCCAATCCCGCCGCTTCAACAGTTATCGTATATTCGTTATCATCACTGGAAATATTTAAATCCGGATTGAATAGTGATAATTTCGGTAACTGTTCTCCGGATTCAGGGAACATATCCTTATAAAGCGTAGGAAAACCAAAACTTTGAAAGGCCTCGTCAAACAGGCGATCCATTTCCCGATGAAACTGGGCCAAGGGATATTGGCCTGCAAGCTGCCGGCCATATTCATTTCTTTTTACCGGGATGGTAATGTCCTTATTAGCCGAACTTTCTTCGTGTTTAAACCAGTTCCACGGATTTAATTTCTGTAAATTCATGACAGTTCTCCTGATTTTTACATAATGACAGCGGGATTATAATACCACTGCCAAACAAATTTCAGTCCTAGCCTTAAAGCTAACTCGACTAAGCGGCCTGGGGTTGTTCTGGCTGATGTTCCAACACATTTTCAGATTCAGAGCTGTTGATATGTATACGCCTTGGTCTCATCTCTTCTGGCAATTGTTTCTCCAGAGTAATTATTAGCAGACCATTTTTAAAAACAGCTCCAGTAACCTCGACATAATCAGCAAGATTAAATTTACGCTCAAAACTTCCAGTTGTTATCCCTTGATAAATAAACTGTCGATTTTCTTTATCTTCAACCTTTTCGCCTCGCACTGTCAGCAAACCTTTTTCCACCTGGATATCAAACTCTTCCTGTTGAAATCCAGCAACAGCCATAGTAATGGCATATTGGTTTTCTCCGATGACTTCAATATTATACGGAGGGTAACCCATAGTTGTTGCATCTGAACTGAAGATATTATCCAACATTGATGCCAGACTATCAGAACCTACAGTCGTGCGATAAATGGGAGTTAAATCAATATTCATAACATATCCTCATAAAAGCAATAGCAAACAAAAATCAATTTCTCTGCAGTCATTCTTTAATAAACCTGACTGCTTCATTTAAATAAATAGGGGTCGAAAAATACAATTTCAAGTTCTAAATAGTACGGTTTTACTGCGGTTATCCCTTCGGTGTTACAATGTAATAATTACCGGGGTTTAAGACGCTATCAGATTTATCGGAAAAAAAGTTGAACCATTAATCCAGGATGATTATCCTCCAGGTTAACGATTGCGTCGTGCAATTCACTCACTGCTTTAACCAGACTGAGTCCTAATCCGTTTCCTTGGGTACTGCGGGCATTATCCAGACGGACAAAGCGATCCATGACGTGATTATATTCCTGCACTGGAATACCGGGACCGTTATCACTGATTTGAATCATTTTTCCTGTCGCCAGTAAGCTGATTTTGCCGTTGGCAGGACTGTATTTGATCGCATTATCCAATAGATTACTGATAGCCTGAGCCAGCAAATGACGGTTACCGGTGACTTTAATCCCGGGTTGTACATTAATAGTTAAATGCTTGCCTTGTGATTCGGCCAGTTCCTGATAGAGCTCCCCCAATCTATTCAGCAAAGCGGTTATATCCACTACCTTCCATTCGCCGCGAAAACTTCCGGCTTCCGCCTGGGCTATTTCCAGCAAAGCATTAAAAGTACGAATCAAATCATCGGTATCAGTAATCGTTTCTGTCAAAACCTGTTGATATTCTGCCCTGCCACGCGGTTCCAATAACGTGATCTCCAAACGATTACGCAAACGGGACAAAGGGCGACGCAAATCATGCGCCACATTATCAGTGACCTGACGCATACCGGTCAGTAGCTGTTCAATACGCTTGAGCATATGGTTGAGTTGCCCGGCCAAATCATCGAATTCATCCTTGTTAGCGCTCAAAGGAATTCGTTGTGAAAGATCACCGGAAGAAATTGCTCTCGCAGTATGATTGATATGATCAATACGCGCCAACAGAGATCGCCCGATAAACCAGCCCATAGTCAGCGCTAATACCACCGACCCCACCAATATAAGTATGATCGTATAAAGAATAACTTCCTGTAATTCTTCTGCCTGCTGTAAGCTTTGCGCCAGCAACAAACGACTGCCATCAGGCAATGTTTGCGCAATCATCGGCCAATAACCATCAGGATCGCCCGCTTTTGAAATCAATTGATCCGCAATCCAGACATTCATCACCCGGCCATCGACTTGTAAATCAGGAGGCCATCCATTCAGATTACCAGCAACCTTGTTGCCATTCGGCATCACCAATAAAAACCTCTGGTGATAATCGTCTGCAATGGACTGTTGAGCCTTTAACACCGTAAGCAATCTTTGCCGACCTTGTTCGCTGTCAATACGTCGTAATTCCACCAGTCGTTGTTGTAGTCCCGCGCTGATTTGCTCATCGACATAGCGACTGCTGGCCCAATAGAGGATACTTAAAG
>CAYNIU010000124.1:0-6783 GCA_964397365.1 uncultured Methylomarinum sp.
AGGATGCCAGGTGCGCACGCTATACAGAAATATATTAAGGATTATAAAACTCGCCATCCTTACGCAAATAAAACCACCAATTTACCATGATACATACCACATAAAAAGCGGCGAAGCCCATTAATGCCACTTCAGGAGTGGTCGCCTTGATTTGTTCGCCAAAGACCTTGGGAATATAGAAAGCGCCGTAAGCCGCTACTGCCGAAGTCCACCCCAAAACTGGCCCGGCCTGTTCTTTCGGAAAAACCATAGCAATGGTTCTGAAAGTGGAACCGTTACCTATGCCGGTAGCGGCAAACAAAACCAGAAACAAAATAAAGAATGGTACAAAATATTCTTCCGGAGTTGCTGAATTGTAGGCGGCCTTCATATAGTAAGCGACTCCTGCGGCACTGATTACCATAACAATTGAGCAGATATGCGTCACCCAGGCACCACCGAATTTATCAGCAATCATACCCCCAACGGGCCGAATCAAGGCGCCGATAAAAGGTCCCATCCAGGCATACATCAACGCGCTTGGGCCGTTCGGATTAGTCAAATCATGCGACATCACTCCATCTACGATCACATGCTGATATCCGAAAATCACTTTAATGGCCAATGGAAAACAAGCGGCATAGCCGATAAACGAACCAAAAGTCATGGTATAAATAACGCTCATGACCCAGGTATGTTTATTGTCAAAAATCTGATACTGTCTGCCCAGACTTTCGCCTATCTGTCCGGGAATAATTTTCAATAGAGAAACGGTCAAAGCAATTACAATAATCAGGGCAATTTCTTTCGGAACATGAAAACCCGATCCGTTGACTGATGCTGGCAACATCAACCATAGCCCGAATACAGCAGCAATAAAACCAATCGACAGCATACCGGTTATCATTGCAAAGCTAATGATGGGATGTCCAACGCCGGGCGAAACCTCTTCAGTTCGAATATTATGCATACCGAACCATCCAAAAAACGCCAGCGGTATTAAAAACAGCAACCAGATAAATCCGGCATTTTGAATATAGGTTTCTGTTCCAGCGGCAATTTTTCCAACCAGTGTACCCGATGTGGATTGTAGTATCATGGGATCGCCACCCAAGGCGCCAAACAGCCCAAAAGTCATGGATAGCGGTATTAAAACCTGCATGGTAGTAACACCAAAATTGCCTAAGCCGGCATTGAGACCTAAGGCCAATCCCTGTATTTTTTTAGGGAAGAAAAAACTGATATTAGACATCGACGAGGCAAAGTTGCCACCGCCAAAACCCGATAGCAATGCCAATATCTGAAACACCCAAAAAGGTGTGTTTTTATCTTGTAAGGCAATGCCTGTACCTAACGCTGGAATCATTAACAAGGCGGTAGTAAAGAAAATAGTATTCCGACCACCGCATAAACGGATAAAAAAACTGCTGGGAATTCGCAATGTTGCACCAGTCAATCCGGCAATCGCCATTAAGGTAAATAATTCCGACTTTTCATAAGGAAACCCCAGATTCAACATCTGTACCGTTATAATCCCCCAATACAACCAAATAGCAAAACCGCATAACAAGCTCGGTATGGAAATCCATAAATTGCGCTTGGCAATAAACTTTCCCTCCTCTTCCCAAAAACTTTCGTTCTCCACATCCCACTTTTCGATATCGGCCATTGTATATTTCACCTGTCGTTGTAGTTTAAAGGCTAACAAGATCAGAGACGACGCTAACACCAACCCTGTAGAGATTGTAACTAGAACTCGTCTTGATTGCCTTGATTCTACTCTTTTGCAGTTTAAAAATCTTTTATTTTTTCGCTTATAAGGTATTGAAATAACATAGTTAATTACTATGGAATTTTATTTTTCAGTAAAAACTTGCCTCAAAATAAAATACCTGTTTAATTGAAACCATTTTTTTTAAAGTTAATTTTTTCTATGTCCTTTTTACGTTTTTTAACGATTGACCCGGTCAATTTAAGCTTTAAAGGTAAGACGCTTTCGCTTATCGCCTGTTTTTGTTCTATTTTTTTTATTGCACTGGTCACTCACATCATAACGCTTGGGCCGGAATACCCTATGATTGTCGCTTCAATGGGGGCATCCGCCATCATTCTGTATTTCATTCCCAATAGCCCACTGGCTCAACCCTGGCCATTTGCCGGCGGTCAAATATGTTCAGCTATCGTTGGCATTACTTGCGCATTACATATTCAAGAAACTGCATCTGCCGCCGCTGTTGCCGTTGGTGGATCGGTACTGGTTATGTTGCTGTTACGCTGCCTGCACCCACCAGCCGCCGCCACCAGTCTGGCGCCCATTATGGCTGGCGATTCGCTGACTTCATTAGGTTATAATTTCGTCATTCAGCCGGTAGCGCTAAATGTTGCTTTTATGCTGGTTCTATCCATTTTTATTAATCGCTGGGTGATGAAACGCAATTACCCAACGCCCGTATCCATCCCAAAAACATCCAAGCAGGAACATCACAACGCCAATAAACCAAGCCTGAAGATTGGTATTTCAGAAGAAGATCTTGATCTGGCATTAAAAGATCTGGATTTCTTTGTCGATATGACGCCTAAAGATTTAAGCCAGATCCTGACGCATTCAGAAATAAACACCTTTAAGCGTATTCGCGGCAACATCCTTTGCGCCGATATCATGAGCAAGAACGTCATGACGGTTGAATTTGGAACTGAAATTGAAGAGGCCTGGCAAATGATGTATCGGAAAAACCTGAAGGCGGTGCCAGTTATCGACAGAGCCAACCGCGTCATTGGCATCATTACCTGGCATGATTTTTTTAAATGTATTGACTTGAATGTTTATGAAAATTTTCAGGATAAATTTCGCAACTTTATTCGTCGTACACCGGATATAACGTCCAGAAAACCGGAATCAGTCGGGCAAATTATGACAACTGCTATTATGTTACTACCTGAATCAGCCCATATTGCTGAATTAATTCCGCTCATGTCTCTTCAAGGTCATCGACAAATCCCCATTATTAACGATCAACGCCGCTTGGTCGGCATGGTATACCAGGCCAGTTTAATTGCAGCGATCTATAACTCCACTCTGGCAACCACCTATACCCACGAATAAAATTAAACTGCTGTGCTATATTTTAACCGTAGATGGGGAGCTGAGGAAGGTTGAGCATCGCCTGCCTATACGCTCACTTCTCTTATTATCGAAAGGTTTTATACCCTTAAAAAACAGCGGATAATGTTATACTCGCGCTGTGTTGAATAATTAATACTTCATATAGAAGAAAATGAAAAAATTTAATAATTTTATCCTGATATTTGGCATGGAATATTCCGTCTTATGGAGTTTGATCATCTATTTGATCTGGGAAGACGGCCCTTTTATATTTACTGTGCTGGATGCAATCGCAGGCATAGTAATCATACATCTGGGATATCACCTATATAAAGGTAACAGCGAACTGTTCAGTTACAATCTGATCTATATTACATTGGTTCTGGCCAGCCTCGTCTATAATTCCCTGTGGACTGTGGTCATCATGCTTTTTCTTGAAATTGATCTGGCCGGTTTGGGTCTCCCCCTGGATTTAATATCCCTTTATGCCACACTGACAATGACTTATAAAATCTGGGAATCATCCAAACAACATTATCTTCAGATTGGCTATTTAAATAATGATTAAAGCAAAGGCGCAATGACCAGTGACACAATTGACATGAGTTTAACCACAATATTCAGTGTCGGCCCGGATGTATCTTTAAACGGATCACCTACGGTATCACCGCACACAGCCGCCTTGTGAACATCACTGCCTTTACCGCCATAGGCGCCGCCTTCAATCAGTTTTTTGGCATTATCCCAAGCGCCGCCGGCATTGGCCATAAACAAGGCCAGCAAAACTCCGGAAACCAGAGAGCCTGCCAACAAACCACCCAAAGCCTGTTTATTAAGTAAAAAACCAACCAATACCGGCGTGGAAATTGTCACAATGCCCGGTAAAATCATTTCACGTAAGGAGGCTTTAGTGGAAATTTCAATACAGCGATTGGAATCAGGAGTAACCTTTCCTTCCATTAACCCGGATATCTCACGAAACTGACGGCGAACTTCTTCCACCATATCCTGAGCGGCTTTACCTACTGAATCCATCGTCAAGGCTCCCACCAGAAAAGGCACCGTTCCCCCTACAAAAAGACCGATGACAACCAAAGGATCCAATAAATCAATCTTATCCAATTGTGCTGCACTCGAATAAGCCGAAAACAATGCCAGTGCAGTCAATGCAGCTGAACCAATGGCAAAACCTTTGCCTACTGCTGCCGTGGTATTGCCGATTGCATCGAGAGAATCAGTAATACGGCGAGTTTCTGCCCCAAGTTCCGACATTTCGCTGATACCGCCTGCATTATCAGCAATAGGCCCATAGGCATCGACCGACATGGTCACTCCTGTAGTGGCCAGCATACCCACCGCCGCAATACCGATACCGTATAACCCCGCGAAATGATGAGCCAGCATAATAGCCGCACAGATCCCTAATATAGGTAAAACTGTTGAACGCATACCGATACTCAAACCGGCAATAATATTGGTTGCCGGTCCAAACTTGGAAGCTTCGGCAATTTTTTCTATCGGTTTTTTCGAGGTGTAATAATCAGTCACCCGGCCAATAAAAATACCGACTGCTGTCCCCCCGAGAACCGCATAAAAAGGACCATCCACTGGCGTTATTTTTCCTCCAAGTTCAAACTGTATACCAAGATGATGAATCAGTTCATAAGCCAGTCCCAAAAACAGTACGGCTGCAATCCAGGTAACGGCTTCCAAGGCATGAGCAGGATGAAAGTGTTTTAACAATTGCATGGACAATACCCCGATAACAGAAGCCAACAAGCCCAATACAATTAAGGCCAGAGGCAGTATCAGTGCGCTTGATTGCATAGAGGCCATATCGACAAAGTTTGTCGAAGTGGCGGCAATGGCGATTGTAGCGATTACCGAACCCACATAGGACTCAAAAATATCCGCTCCCATACCCGCGGTGTCGCCGACATTATCACCGACATTATCAGCAATGGTTGCCGGATTTCTAGGGTCATCTTCAGGTATCCCCGCTTCCACTTTACCGACAAGATCGGCGCCCACATCAGCGGCTTTAGTATAAATTCCACCGCCAATACGGGCAAACAAGGCAATTGATGAGGCTCCCATAGCAAATCCGCTCAAAATCTTATAATTGGCAACATTGCCGGGATCAATCAACACAAAAACAATGGAAACACCGGCTAATCCCAGTGACGCCACTGATAACCCCATAACTGACCCACCCCTAAAAGCAACCAATAACGCTGCCTCCATACCTTGTTGATTAGCTGCTGCCGATGTTCTGACATTAGTTCGAGTGGCAGCTTTCATACCGAAAAACCCGGCTGTCATGGAGCATACGGCTCCGCCCAGAAAAGCATAAGCGGTTCCATGATCAATGACAAAAAAAATTAACGTCGCAACCAATAACACAAAAATCGACAAAATTTTATATTCAGCTTTCAGAAAAACCATCGCACCATCATGAATCAGATCCGCAATAGCGCACATTTTAGCTGAACCGGCATCATGCAAAAGAATTAGCCGATAAATAATAAAAGCAATAATAAGCCCACCGCCACCAACATAAGGCGCCATGATTTTAAAATTTTCTATGTCCATCAAATCTCCCGGTATATTCCAATATATATTCGTGATTGTCATGAAACAACATTATGTACGAATGAATACGCACCTACACACATCGCCGCATATTCTTAACTTAATGGCAGTGACGCCTACCCTGCCATATTTTTTAGTCAGAATTCTATTTTGTGTCTTTGGACACAACTGGTGCAACAAAGAGTCGAACGAGCATCTTGCTACCATCCACTAAAGTAGACGGCAGCATACTTTTTCTCCCAAAAAACCGAACCAACATAAAAGTTAAGTCCAAAAACAGCTATGCCGGAAAGATGTCACATAAAAAGCTCACTATTTGACCCCGTCATTTCCCCCGCAATTCTTTTTGCAACATAATATATAACTTGGGAGTGATAATTTCGTTTTTATTCAGATAATCAAGAGTTTCCAACTCTTTTGCGGCAAGCGTTTTTTCTCCGGAAATGATATTGAAATTATTCAACAGTTCATAATTATTCTCAACCATGTTATCCAGGTTATTTTTGGTCTTGCTCGCCAAAGCCCGATACAGAGCAATTGTTTTATGCAGTGCTTTTTTATCATCAAAAACTTCAGTCAGACCGGTAGCCGTTAAATCTTCTAATCGACTGATCACTGTTTCCAGCATTTTGTACACAGTACGGTAATATATATATAGCTCCTGGGGTTTTAACTGAGGGGAAGGCATAAACAAGAGACAACGAATGGCATTGATAAAACGTTCAATCCCATCTACCGGAAATTTCTCATCCAATGATTTCAGTTGAGTCCTTCCTTTCTCAACTCGCTCCATCTGAATATCCAGCATATTAAGGATTTTTTTATAAATTTTTTCATTGATCTCACCGCGACAATAAATTTCCTTTAATTCAGCCCTTTCCATTCCCAACACAAATACACGCAACAAACTTTCGGTTAATTCACTGTCATCCGCCACTCTTTCCTTATATTCTTTTTTGACTTCATTATATTGTTGGTGAAAGTGTTTTTTTAATATTGTAAATTGTTCATCACTGATCTTTTTATCTTTCAATAAATCATTCAATGAATTCAAGACTTCATCAAAAATCAGCGCCTTGCTTTTGTAATAACTGACCTGTTCAAAATCA
>CAYNIU010000125.1:0-3326 GCA_964397365.1 uncultured Methylomarinum sp.
CGGCGTTATCATGAAACCGACTCGCAAATGGTTAGAGATGAGTTATCCAAGTATCTTGCCCAAAAAACCTGTAGCGAGTGTCATGGCGCCCGGATTAATACCGCTGCCCGTCATGTCTTTATTGAAGATAAACCGCTACATCAAATCACCGCTTTACCCATCAAACAGGCTCTGGATTTTTTTACACAGCTTGATATTCCAGGGCATCGTGGCGATATAGCGACCAAAATCAACAAGGAAATTCAGGAACGACTGGAATTTTTGGTCAATGTCGGACTGGATTATTTGACCCTGGACAGAAGCTCTGATACCTTGTCCGGTGGTGAAGCCCAGCGTATTCGCCTTGCTAGCCAGATTGGTGCCGGCCTGGTTGGCGTCATGTATGTTTTGGATGAACCATCCATCGGGTTGCACCAGCGCGATAATCAACGCCTGTTAAATACTTTGTTTCGGTTACGTGATTTGGGTAATACTGTCATTGTTGTGGAGCATGATGAAGATGCGATTCGGGCGGCGGATCATATTGTCGATATAGGCCCCGGTGCCGGTGTACATGGCGGCCAGATTATTGCACAGGGTACTCCGGAAACAATCATTAAAAATCCAAATTCACTGACGGGTCAGTATTTATCCGGTATTAATGAAATCAACATACCGGAATCATTGACATCCCCTGATCCTGACAAACTAATCACTATTCGTAATGCCTATGGCAACAACCTGAAAAATATCGATATTTCCTTTCCGGTTGGCTTGCTGACTTGCATTACCGGTGTTTCTGGATCGGGTAAGTCAACTTTAATCAACGATACCCTATACCGTCATACCGCCCGGTTAATTAACAAAGCCGGCTGTATTCCAGCACCTTGTGATGAAATAGAAGGTCTGAATCATTTTGACAAAGTTGTCGATATCAACCAAAGTCCGATTGGTCGAACACCACGCTCCAATCCGGCCACTTATACCGGCATATTCACACCGGTCAGAGAATTGTTTGCCGCCACACCGGAATCCCGTTCCCGAGGCTACACTCCCGGTCGTTTCAGCTTCAATGTTAAAGGTGGACGCTGTGAAGCCTGTAAAGGTGATGGTGTTATCAAAGTGGAAATGCATTTTTTAGCGGATATTTTTGTGCCCTGCGATATTTGTCAAGGCAGGCGCTATAACCGGGAAACACTGGAAATTCGTTACAAAGGTAAAACCATTAACGACGTACTGGGTATGACGGTTGAAGATGCCGCCGAATTCTTTAGTCCGGTTCCGGTACTGGCAAGAAAATTACACACCCTGATTGATGTCGGTTTGAGTTATATCACTTTAGGCCAGAATGCCATTACGCTGTCCGGCGGGGAAGCCCAGCGAGTTAAATTGGCCAAGGAATTATCCAAACGCGATACCGGTAAGACTTTGTATATTCTGGATGAACCAACGACAGGTTTACATTTTCATGATATTAACCAGCTATTAACTGTGCTCCACACGCTGCGAGATCATGGTAATACTGTCATCATTATTGAACACAATCTTGATGTCATCAAAACAGCGGACTGGGTTATTGATATGGGGCCGGAAGGCGGCGTTGGCGGAGGCACTCTGGTTGCGGCAGGTACGCCTGAGGATATTTCCAGGCAACCGAATTCACATACCGGGTTTTATTTAAAACGTTTTTTTAAACGCTGACTGTAGCGCGGATTAGCCGGCAGCTAATCCGCGCTTACGACTATTAATCTATTTAAATCAATTTACGAATTCAGGTTATTTAAATCTATTGGATAAGAAGAAAAAGAAATTTGACCGGATTGGTCATAATAAGACACCGAGCCGTTTTCTGTTATCAACCAGACTTCTTTAGCCCCAGCGTCAATAAAAAGCCTGACTTTTTCAAGCATCTCCTCTTGGCTATTGGATGGTGATACAATCTCAACACATATCTCTGGTGCACTAGAGGCATAAACCTCTTTTATATGTTGTTGTACATACTGATCCGACCCCCACGAAACATCAGGAACTCTTACTCCCATACTCGTTTGTATAGCCAATTCAGTAAAAACACGGCCATTTGGGTAATTTCCAAGACGTTTGGCAACTTCTCCTTGTAATAGGCTATGGATAAAAGATGCCGGAGACATTTCTATTTTTCCATATTCATTAAGTTCTATTTTATAAGGCAGATTTTGTAGAGTTTTATCCGCCAATACATCTTGCCATTTCATCTTAATCCCTTCATTATTCTTTTATCACAAAGGCTATTGAAGGTGAGTTTTGCGATAGCAAACAACCCTGTTCAATAAATTATTATCGCTTGAACAATATAATCAAACTCGCCTACAGGCTTATTTAATATCTTCTGCAATTTTATTAAACGCTTCTATACGATCTTTGCCGGTGTTGACTAAATCCAACCCGGTTTCAATAATCATGGAGACCAGCCCCGGGGTTTTATAAACCATCATTCCCAGATACCCTACCACAGGTATGGCAACAATAGCTCCAAACAAAGAACTCAGTCCGATAACACCCAATAGCTTGGTTATCAGAACGACTGCATCCAATGGCACTAAAATCATGGCTCCAAAATAAGCCAGCACCATGAATGTGAATAAAACGAATACCACAAACTGAAGCAGTCTAACCAATGCGACGTTTATTTTTTTCATGTTTGTTATTTTCCTGAATTGATATATTGAAGCTGTCAAATTTACAGTCGATTTAATAATTTTTTACATCAACTATAATAACCAAACGGCGAATTATAAATCAATTTCCAGATCATTTCTTAACTTTATTCAGCCTTTTATGCCTGCTCAATCAATGGCCTGTTTTTTTAAAAACAAGGGATGCAAAAATGCGCCGACAATAAATCCACCCAAATGAGCCCACCAAGCCACATCAACAGTTACACCTGAAAACAAGGCGGCAGAAGTTGCTTTTTGAAGCTGCATAATTACCCAAAACCCCAAAAAAGCAATAGCGGGAACCTCAAATAACAACGGAAAAAACAATATCGGAATCATAACAATGATCCTGGCATAAGGAAAACGGAAAAAATAAGCCCCCAGAATTCCCGAAATAGCCCCGGATGCTCCTACGACTGGAACAGTGAGAGCAGGGTTGGAGTACCATTGTAAATAAGTTGCCAGTAATCCACAGATCAAATAAAAAGCCAAAAAACGCGTATGCCCCATTATATCCTCAATATTGTCGGCAAAAATCCACATAAACAACATATTGAAAATAATATGCGACCAACCGCCATGCAAAAACAAACTGCTTAAAAAAGATAAATAATTATCAGGCGGTAAACCGAAACTATAGGCCCAATGAGG
>CAYNIU010000125.1:3426-6773 GCA_964397365.1 uncultured Methylomarinum sp.
GGTATAGCTTTTAGTTGATGCAATGGGGTATGGCGTATAAAACCACGATAAATCATAACGCTTAGCTGCTCTTTTATATCGGCCGCCAATAGCGGATGGATCCCCGGTTGTTTGAGTTGTCGTTTAATCATCTGATAATTATCCATGATGTCATTAATGATATTTCCTGCCTCATTGGCAACCGTCATTATCTGACTTTTTTGATGTTCTAAAGTCTGCTCAAAAAGTTCGCGAGTACGAATTTCGCTCTTTTCTAAAAATACAGCTGAAAAGAGTGTAAAAATCATATCTTCTTTAAAAATTCCGCCGGGTCTTGCATTTAATATAGGGTGATCAGCTAATTGACTGTAAACAATGGCGGCGGTATTTTTAACCGGTATATTTTTATGCAAATATTTACATTCTTTACGACACTGCAATTGAAACAAACGATTGAGACCAGCAATATGTTGATACTTCGCTTTTTGTTGGGTATCAAACAATCGTACACCCACCGTATCCTTTTCATCGACTATAGCAGGATAACCGACAAAAGACTGACCTTTTTGCCTAAACCCGGCACGTTGCGGGGTAAACTGCATGGTTTCAGGCAGGTCACCAAATACCCAGTCATTACAGCCGGAAAAATCAAGTTCTTTATCGGCCAGTTGTTCAAAGCTGTCGTCAGCCTTTACAGCAAACTGATCCCGCAGTTCTTTTAGCCGCCGCCCATACCCTAACAATCGACCTTTATCATCGACGATGCGAAAATTCATTTTCAGATGATCGCTTATAGCATCAGGATTCCATTGATTAAGCGGAATGGATTCTCCGGTTAATTTTCTGAGCCGGTCACTCAACCACTGATACAAAGAGCCTTTGAAATCAGGCTCGATTTCAAGGCATTGTTTTGCTGTTTGCGGCACCGGCACAAAATATTTGCGACTTTGTTTGGGAAGCGCTTTTAATAAGGCAATCACTTTCTCTTCCAACATCCCAGGCACCAGCCATTCAAAAGGCTCTATTGTAATTTGGTTTAATTGATGTACCGGGATAATAGCTGTAACTCCGTCTTCATCATGCCCCGGATCGAAACGATAATGTAAGTCTATAGTTAAATTTCCGATTTTTTTGCTATCGGGAAAATCCCATTCATTGACGTGTTCGTCTTCAGTGCGAGTCAGGTCTTCTTTAGTTAAAAACAGTATTTTCGGATTGTTTTTTTCCGCCTTTTTCCGCCATTTATCCAAAGTAATGCCATTGACGACCTCTTGCGGAAGCTTTTTGTCATAAAACTGATACAACCATTCCTCATCTTCAATCAAATCAACCCGGCGCCCTTTATGCTGAATGTATCCCACCTCTTCCAGCAATTTTTCATTGGCTTTAAAAAAAGGGGCTTGGGTGTGGTAATCATGGTTGACCAAACCACAGCGAATAAAGATTTCCCTGGCCGCTTTGGGATCGACTCTTTCATAAGGTATCTTGCGTTTAGCCTGCAAGGTCAAACCATATAATAAGGTTCTTTCATACACTGCGCTGCGCCCTGCTTTCTTTTCCCAGTGTGGATCGTAATAACTGCGTTTGACTAAATGCCCGGCGCATTGTTCTATCCATTCCGGTTCAATTTTAGCAACGTTACGCGCATACACTTTAGATGTTTCCACCTGTTCCGCCGCCATCAGCCATTTAGGCCGGGCTTTATATTGACCGGAACCGGGAAAAATAAAGAACTTTAAATTACGAGCGCCAAGATACTCATATTGCTCATGTCTGAAGCCGATATTGGAAAGCAACCCCGGTAACAACGCTCTATGAATTTCTTCGTAGCCGGCCTTGACAATATTGGGTTTAAGTTTCAATTCACCTTTAATCACCTGCATAATCTGGGCATGAATGTCATACCATTCGCGCATACGGATGTAAGATAAAAAATTATCGCGGCAATATTGTCGCAACTTGTTATTAGACAGGTGCTTTTTCTTTTCTTCAAACGTGTTCCAGATATTGAGTAAGGTCAGAAAATCGGAATCTTCGGCTTTGAATATTGCATGTTTGCTTTCCGCCTGCTGCATCTTATCGACCGGTTTCTCGCGCGGGTCCTGAATACTCAATGCCGAAACAATAATGACCACTTCAGTCAGGCAATTCTGTTTGGCGGCGGCCAGTAACATTCTGGCCAGTTTCGGATCGGTGGGAATTTTCGCTAGCTGCCGGCCGGTTTCTGTCAACTTGCCTTGTTTATCCAGTGCATTGACTTCGTGCAATACATTTTTACCGTCGCGAATCATCTTGTTTTCCGGCGGCTCGACAAATGGAAAATCTTCAATATTGCTCAGTTTTAATGCAGTCATTTGTAAAATAACAGCCGATAAGTTGGTGCGTAAAATTTCCGGTTCAGTAAATTCCGGACGGGCTTTAAAATCCTCTTCCGAATAAAGCCGAATACAAATACCCTCAGCAACCCGGCCGCAACGCCCGGCCCGTTGATTGGCGCTGGCTTGGGATATTTTTTCAATCGGTAAACGCTGAATTTTACTACGGTGACTGTAACGACTGATACGGGCATGGCCGCTGTCTATCACGCCGCGTATACCCGGCACGGTTAATGAGGTTTCGGCAACATTAGTGGACAATACGATACGCAAACGGCCTGTCGGCTTGAATACCCGCTCCTGTTCGCTGACACTGAGTTTGGAATACAGAGGCAGAATCTGGTAACGGTTGGCGTAATGTTTTTTTAATGAATCGGCGGTTTCCCGAATTTCCCGTTCACCGTTTAAAAAGATCAGAATATCGCCCCGTAAATCCCGATGCAGTTCATCGACTGCATCAACAATGCCCTGCTGCAAATCTGCTGAGGTTTCATCATCCTCTTCAATTAATTCAATAGGACGATAGCGCATTTCTACCGGATAAGTACGTCCGGAGACTTCAATAATCGGCGCGTTATCGAAATGCCTGGAAAAACGCTGCGGGTCGATGGTGGCCGAGGTAATGATCAGCTTTAAATCCCGTCTTCTCGGCAGCAGCCATTTCATATAACCGAGCAGAAAATCAATATTCAGACTGCGTTCGTGCGCTTCATCAATAATAATGGTGTCATATTGATTCAGATAAGGATCGTTTTGCGATTCTGCCAACAAAATGCCGTCAGTCATCAATTTGACTAGCGATTGCTCATGGGTTTTATCGTGAAAACGGACTTTATAGCCCACTGATTGACCGGTTTTCTCGCCCAATTCTTCGGCGATACGATCAGCCACGGTTCGGGCGGCAATCCGGCGTGGTTGGGTGTGTCCGATAAAACCAGCCTCGCCCCGTCCTATTGACAAACAAATTTTGGGTAATTGTGTGGTTTTACCTGA
>CAYNIU010000126.1:0-6763 GCA_964397365.1 uncultured Methylomarinum sp.
GGCGCTTCGAGAGGGACCGCCTCCTACGTCGGCGGCCCCTCAAGCGCATCGTTATGCATAAAAGGGGCAACGTGACGTAATGGAACGGCAACAATCAGCACACGAGTTGCTTGAAAGACTAATATCACACTGGTGCGACTGGGATAAATACGAGAAGTTTTATCTGGAAACTCTTGCGCCACAACTCACTGATAACCCTAAGTCCGGGGATGAAACAGAACATGAAATATTGAAATTATTACGTGAAATACTCAATGATCATGAATGGGCTAATCTTCCATCTTTGATAAAAGAAAAGCGCTACGGTAAATTGCGAGAAATAGAAAAAGAGAAGCAGCGCAAAGAAGCAGAACGTAGAGCGAAGGAGGAAGAAGCAAAGAAAAGAGCCAAAGAGAAATTACTCGCAGAAAAACGTGCTAAACAAGCACGAATCGAGAAAGAACGAAAACGCCAGGAAAAAGAAATGGCCCTTGCAAGCCTGACAAAGTATTTTGAGAGTGATTTCCTTAAAGCAGATAGCTTCTACGAAGAACAATATTCCGAGATCATTTCTCGTGAAGAGTATGAAGCTGAGAAAACTCGATTTGTTCAATTATGGGCGAAGAAAAATACTAAAACCGGCCTGGATGAAGAGCAGTCAGCAGCTATTGCAACTTATGGGAGGCATATCCAAGTAATTGCTCGTGCAGGAAGTGGAAAAACGACAACACTCGTCAATCGTGCCATCTTTTTGCAAAGACACTGCCAGGTACCGCCTAACCAAATAATCTTGCTTGCGTTTAATCGTAAAGCGGCGGAAGAAATTAAAGAAAGGCTTGAGAAACACTTCGGAGATGGTATTCCTCATGTGATGACGTTTCATGCATTGGCCTATGCAATTGTGCATCCAGAAGAAAGCTTGCTCTATGATGACCCCGCTAGTAACTCACTAGCAAAGAGCCGATCACTCCAATCAGTTATTGATGATTATCTACGTAATCCTAGATTCAAAGACAAGATTCGGACATTGATGCTTGATCATTTTCGTGCCGATTGGGAACGAATCATTTCGGGTGGATATGATCGAGATAAAAGCGAATTTATTGAATATCGACGATCATTACCAAATGTCAGCCTCCGTGGCGAATATCTAAAATCTTATGGCGAAAAACTAATAGCAGATTTTCTCTTTGAACATGACATTCCATATAAATACGAACGAAACTACTGGTGGGATGGCATCAACTATCGCCCAGACTTCACGGTATTTCTGACTGCCGATAGTGGAATTGTCGTCGAGTACTTTGGCTTGATTGGCGATCCAGACTACGATGAACAAACAGAAAACAAAAGGGATTTCTGGAAGCGCATAAAATCATGGAATCTCATAGAAATTACACCAAGAGATGTATCTGTTGGACGAGAACATTTTTTTTCATTTTTCAATAAATTGCTTGATGAACATGGAATTAGTTGTACGCCGCTTACGGAGGAAGAAATCTGGAACAGAATAAAAGATAGAGCCATTGACAGGTTCACAGCAGCAACTATTGGCTTCATCCAACGGTGTAGAAAACTGTCTCTTACACCAGCTCAATTGAATAACCTTATTCAAACACGGAATGACTTGTCGCAGGTGGAAGAACAGTTTTTGGAGATAGCACAACACCTATATGGCGCATATCTCGAACGTTTGAACGCTACTGGTGAAGAAGATTTTGATGGTTTAATGCAAAGAGCCGCTAAGAGCATTCGGGAAGGCCAGACAAATTTTGAAAGGAAATCCGGAAAGGGAGATTTAAGAGATATTCGTTATGTGTTTATCGACGAATATCAGGATTTCTCCGATTTATTTCTCAAGCTTGTAGATGCAATACGGACACAAAACGATAGGATAGAATTTTTCTGTGTTGGTGATGATTGGCAGGCCATCAACGGATTTGCTGGATCTGACTTGCAGTTCTATGAAAATTTTCAAAGATACTTTTCCCCTTCCTGTGAGTTATATATATCTACTAATTACCGATCGTTAAAAACGATTGTAGACGTTGGTAATACCCTAATGAATGGACTCGGAAAGCCTGCTAAGTCTTATAAGCCTGACAATGGAACAATTTTGTTAGGTAACCTTGATGAGTTCACGCCATCTAATAGGGAGAAAGAGCGACACAATGGTGATGAAATCACACCCGCAGTATTGAGGCTTGTATCAAAATATTTGGCTACCGACAGAAATGTAGTCCTACTATCCAGAAAAAACACATTGCCTTGGTATGTGAATTATGATGCCGTTCAATCTCGTAAGAAAAATGGGCTTGATGGTTTTTGTGATTTAATCCGCTCATACTTTCCTGAAGAATTAAGGGATTTAATTTCAACGTCTACAGCTCACAAATATAAGGGGTTACAGAATGACGCTGTCATAGTCCTTGATGCTGTTAATCGAAGCTACCCACTTATTCATCCTGATTGGATATTTACAAGAGTTCTTGGGGATGATATCGAGAAAATAATATCTGAAGAAAGGCGGCTGTTTTATGTGGCTCTTACCCGTGCGGTAGACACATTAATTGTCTTAACTGAGGAGCAATCGATTTCTCCATTTCTTCAGGACATTATTAATAAACTGTCACTTGACCGCCTAGATTGGAACAAATTTCCACCAGTAAAGGATAGAAATAGTCGCCTGACAGTTCAAGTAGGAAATCTTAATAAATACAATAATGGGGCAACATATGCAATAAAAGATCAATTGAAAGCAAGTGGCTATAGGTGGGATTCGAGAAATAAAGTTTGGCAAAAAAGTTTTTTGGAGGAAGGTTTCTCTATTGACAATTTGAAAGAATCGATTTGGTCACCAATAGCAAATGAAATATGTGTACATATTGTAGATGACCATGAATCATTGGTGGAAGAATATGCAATACATTCTGGACAGTGGAGTTCACTAAGACAAAATGCATAACAAAGCGCTGCACCTTGACCGCTATTCCGCTGGCGCTTCATAGCGGCAGGTGAGCTTGGCCGTTAGCGCAGGCAGGGCGAGGAGGAGAAAATGGAAACAGCACCATCGAGATGCACCAGCGCAATATTCTCCGCCGCAGGCACCGCGCGGCGACTGCCTCCCACTGCCACAACGCGCCCGCATCGCGTTCCGCCGGGGTTTCGGTTGCACCGCTTCAAACACATCGGCCACAGGCAACCCCATTGGCAGGAGCCGGGTGGTCTTTCGTGCACTCTGCTATCGTCACCCCCCCCATGCCTGCTCTAACAATTCACTCCAGCCGACCGGCTACGCCGGCGGCTGAGTTCAGGCGTTAGCCTTCCATGAAATACGAACTTGAACCAGACAACAGGAATTGCTCAGATGACGTTCTTCTAGACGATCTGAAGGCGGTTGCCGCTCGACTAGGTAAATCTACCCTCACGAAAGATGAGTACAACGCGAATGGTCGATTTTCTGCTGCAACAATGCAAAAGCGTTTCGGCTCGTGGAATGAGGCTCTGCTTCAGAGCAATTTGAGTGTTGGAAAACGTAATAACATCCCGCATCATGAACTTCTATCAGATTTGAAGCAAGTGGCCAAACAGCTTGGGAAGAAAATTGTGACAGTCAAAGAGTATTCCTGCATGGGAAAATATTCTGCTCCAACTATTTCAAAGGCATTTGGCTCATGGGCTCAGGCACTTGCCTCAGCTGGACTTGAGGTTTCCCCCTCGTGGCATCCCAAAACAGACGATGATGATCTGCTGAGTAATTTAGCAAGTATTTGGGAAACGCTTGGGCGGCAACCTAAACAAAGCGATCTCCGGCCGCCAATATCACGTTTCTCAGCGGATACCTATAAAAGGCGCTTCGGTTCTTGGCGCAAAGCCCTTGAGTTCTTTGTAGAAAACGCTAACAGTGATGCCGAATTTACAAGCTCTACTGAACCTGCGGTTACTATACGTAGCATCGATCCTCCCCCGTCCAAGAAACATAGAACTCAGCGTAACCCATCATGGAGGCTAAGGTTTTTGGTAAACCGGCGCGATAGATTCGCGTGCCGCGCATGCGGGAGGTCACCTGCTAATGAGGTTGGCGTTGTCCTTCATGTAGACCACATTGTTCCATGGTGTAAGGGCGGGGAGACGACTATGGATAACCTCCAGACGCTTTGTGAAAAGTGTAATCTTGGAAAGAGTGACCTTCCAATGTATGAAGACGAAGGCTAACATCTATATGACCGCCCCTGTCAACAGGCAAAGTGAGCCTATATAAACCGGCGTGAGCCGGTTTATTGTAAATTGTCACGTCATTATCGTTCCACTGGCAGCTGATTTAACAAGTGGCTCAGGCCGTTATTGTGAACGTCCTGCACACAAACATCTATCGATCATCAAAGTACTAGAATCTTGCTGGTTACCCTGAGCAGTGGCGTATCAAAGGGTCGGGCTCGCCGCAGCGTCCAGTTAGTCAGGTGCTCACGTCAGGGGCAGAAACGGTCAACGCGTGACACTGTGTGCAGCCGGTGCATCCATTCAAAGCGAGGGCCTTGGGGTGTTTGCAGAGAATGGGAGCAGGGTGATGCCCTATCAAGTTATTCCATTCAGGCCTGCTGACCCACGATAGACCAGTTATACGCACGCGGCTTGCACCGGCTGCCGCACTCATGACGTAAAGAAATAGTTCACATCGAAGGCATCTTTACGTTTAATCACAAAATACACGGCCCGTCCCAGCTTGTGGGCCAGGATGGACATGGCCTTGCCCTTGCCGTGTTTGACAGATAATCTTTCGACATAGTCCTTGGCCTGCTAGCTTTCACGCATGAACAGAGCCGTGGCTTCGCTGAAGGCCCATTTGAGATGGGCGTTGCCGATTTTCTGGCCGCCGTAGCCATAGAGTTTTCCGGCAGACTCCTTGGCGCACTTGACCAGGCGGCAATAGGAGCAGAACTGTTGCACGGTCTCAAAGCGTGAGAGGTCACCGACTTCATAGAGAATGGTCAGGGCCAGGATCTTGCCGATGCCCGGAACGGTCTGTAAGCGATAGAAGGTTCTGGGATCAACGGTTTTGGCGTGCCGCAACACATAGTTTTCGAGTTGGGTGATCTCGGCCTGCAACTGGTCAGCGACGGAGAGATCGACCTGGATGTTTTTGACGACAGCCGGATCGGAAAATAATTCAGCGACATGCTGGCGGTTGCCTTGCTTATTGATGTTTTTCTCGAAAAACTGGGCATTGTACTGGTAGTGTGTCAGCTTGATGTGGGCCAACACTTCGCTGCGATGGCGCACCAGCATGCGTCGGCGGCGCAGCAGATCGCGTACTGGCCGCAGTTCAGGTGGATAGGTATAGGCCAGTGGGAAGGTGCCGCCCTTGATCAGGCGTGCGATTTTCTCCGAATCGATCTTGTCGGATTTGGCCTTGCCGCCGTGGATGGCTTTCATGTACAGGGCATGTCCGAGAATAAAAGCGATCTGTTCCCGGGCGCACAGGTCAGCAAGCCAGTACCAGGAAAAGATACACTCGATGCCGACCACGAGATCTTCTCTAAATGGCTGGACAGCCTTAAGAAAAGCCCGTGGCTTGTTGGGAAGATTCTGGTGCAGGACAATGGTGCCATTCTGGTCCAGGATGCAGAGATATTGGGTTTTGGTATGCAAATCGACCCCACAGTAATACTGATGAGTTTTGGTGTAGAATTTCATGTGGCCGCCTCCTCTTGATGTAGTGACATTGTTAGCTCTATTGGAGCCTTGGATGGTGAGCTTTTCACCAAGCCCGGTACAGGGGAGGCGGTCATAAACAAGTATCAAGGCGCTTCGAGAGGGACCGCCTCCTACGTCGGCGGCCCCTCAAGCGCATCGTTATGTTGCTCAGGGGTAATCAGAAGTGAATGAACCAGATAATGACTGGCGAATGCAGGATGTGCACTATCTAGGTGAAGACTGGAAATCACCCTGGACGGGGAAAACAGCACCAAAAGGTAGCCAATTAACGCTTCATTCCATTACACAGTTAACTAAAAAGAAACAGTTATCTATTGCACTTCCTAGTGCCACTGCTCTTTGTCTTAGCTCATCTATGAGAGCATGGAAGGATGCTCAAAAAATCAGAAGAAATTCTGACATTGATAACTCTATCAAAAAACAAGTGACATTTAATACAACGGCTGAGTCATTTGATTACGTCGAGCGAGTAATGGAATCAATCGTCATGGCCTTTACTGCTTTGGAAGCATTTGTAAATGAAAATATTCCAGATGACTATGAGTACCACACTCATAGAAAAAGCGAGATAATACTCGAAGTAATGGATAAGAAAGCTATAGAACGATGGCTTTCATTAGATGAAAAGTTATCCAAAGTACTGCCGGAGGCTAAGTCTGTAGATTCTCCGAAAGGTAGTAAATGTTGGCAAGGCTACAAAGAGCTTAAGACAACTCGTGATAGAATTATTCATATGAAAAAAGAAGATAGAAGATCATCTGGTCCAGATATTCCTACATTGTGGCACAAGCTGTTCAAGGTAAATGCTCCGTACATTCAGGCAAAAGAAGTAATTGATTACTTTGTTAAGAAAACAGGGATTCAGCCAAGGTGGCATAGTGAATACAAAAAAACCGCAACATAACAAGGTGCTTCAACTCGGACAGACTTCCGCGTTGCTTGGTTTGTGTGGCCATTACGCTGCGCTTCATTATCACACAAACCAAGCAACGCTCCAGCCTGCCGGTTAAGCACGTCGTTAGCGCGCCGCGCAAAGCGTGGCGCATCTGGTCGGGTGAAAGTCCCGGCA
>CAYNIU010000127.1:0-6688 GCA_964397365.1 uncultured Methylomarinum sp.
TTAATCCAGTATAGCGTTTACGAATAGACATATTAATTTTAATTAAGTGTTTCCAAGCGGATTTTGGCAACTTTGCCGGTAACTGTAGTTAACGCTTCAATCTCACTGATTGCGGCATTCATTTCTTTTTCTGATGTTAGCTGAGTCAGCATGATTAAAGGTAACGAAGACTCATCTTCTTTGGGTTCTTTTTGAATCAAGGCTTCTATACTAATGGAATGAGCCGCCATTAGCCGGGCAATATCGGCCAATACCCCCGGCTTATCTTCTACCGTCAAACGCAAGTAGTAGGCTGTTTTAAATTCATCGTCTGCCAGGACAGGCGTATCAACAATGGCATCCGCCTGAAAAGCCAGGTGAGGCACCCGATTTTCCGGGTCGCTAGTCATCGCCCTGACCACATCGACCACATCGGCAACAACGGCAGACGCTGTGGCTTCAGCGCCGGCTCCGGCACCGTAGTAGAGTGTAGGCCCCACGGCATCCCCTTTGACCAATACGGCATTCATGACGCCATCGACATTAGCCAACAAACGGCGTTCAGGAATCAAAGTTGGATGCACTCTTAATTCAATGCCTTTTGCTGTTTTCCTGGCAATACCCAGATGTTTGATTCGATAGCCCAGTTCGCCGGCATATTCAACATCCTCAGGTGTAATTTGAGTAATGCCTTCAGTATAAGCTTTATCAAATTGTAAAGGAATTCCGAATGCAATTGACGCCAGAATCGTTAGTTTATGCGCAGCGTCAATGCCTTCAACATCAAAAGCGGGATCCGCTTCGGCATAGCCCAATGCCTGAGCTTCCGCCAGAACATCAGCAAAATCGCGGCCTTTATCACGCATTTCTGTCAAAATAAAATTACCGGTACCATTAATAATACCTGCCAGCCATTCGATCTGATTGCCGCTCAAGCCTTCGCGAATCGCTTTGATAATCGGAATGCCGCCGGCAACCGCCGCTTCAAACAAGACCATCACACCTTTTTCACTGGCTTTACTGAAAATTTCATTACCATGCAGAGCAATCAGCGCTTTATTAGCGGTTACCACATGTTTGCCATTGGCAATGGCCTGCAGAACCAGCTCTTTCGCTAATTCTTCACCTCCAATCAATTCTAGTACAATATCAATCTCAGGATTATTAACAATTTCAGCCGGAGTACTGGTTAACAGCATCCCCTGAGTATCACAAATGCGTTGCCGGTCAAGGTTTCTTGCTGAAGCATGTGTGATGACAATTTGTCGTCCTGCCCTGCGGGCAATCTCATCTGCGTTCCTTCTCAGTACATTAACTGTGCCTCCGCCTACTGTACCTAGTCCCAATACGCCTACTTTAACCGGTTTCAAATGCCACTCCTAAACTGTAAAACTTTTTATCGACCGTCTATTATACTACGTTGTCTTTCTTGAGCATATGACGAATACCGCGCAAAGCCTGACGGGTCCTGTGCTCATTTTCAATCAGACTGAAACGCACATGATCATTGCCATGCTGTCCAAAACCCACCCCGGGCGACACGGCAACCTTGGCATCAATGATCATTTTTTTACAAAATTCCAAAGATCCCATTTCTTTGTAAAAATCAGGGATTGGCGCCCAGACAAACATGGTTGCCTGTGGTTTTTCAACCGACCAACCCATCGCATTCAAACCATCACACAACACATCCCGACGATTCTTATACATATCACAAATTTCCTGAACACATTGTTGCGATCCTTCCAGTGCAGTAATGGCGGCAACCTGGATCGGCGTAAAGGTTCCATAATCCATATACGATTTAATCCGGGTTAATGCGGCTACCAGCGTGGGGTTTCCACACATAAAACCGACCCGCCATCCTGGCATGTTGTAACTTTTGGACAATGAATAAAATTCAACAGCAATATCTTTAGCGCCTTCAACCTGTAAAATAGACGGCGCTTGATAACCATCAAAAACTATATCGGCATAGGCAATGTCATGAACAACCCAAATATTATGCTCTTTGGCGATGGCAACCACTTTTTCAAAGAAATCCAATTCAATACATTGGGTGGTTGGATTCCCCGGAAAATTAAGAATCAACATTTTCGGTTTCGGCCAGGAATCGTCAATCGCTTTTCTTAATTCTTCAAAGAAATCCACTCCTGAAACTAAAGGAACATGTCTTAAATCAGCGCCGGCAATCACTACTCCATAAGGATGAATAGGATAGGCCGGATTAGGAACCAGAACCACATCCCCAGGACCCAGTGTGGCCAACGCCAGATGCGCCAGACCTTCTTTGGAACCTATGGTGACAATAGCTTCTGTTTCGGGGTCTAAATCTACTTGATAGCGTTTTTTGTACCAGTCACAAATGGCTTTACGCAAACGTGGAATCCCTCTGGAAACAGAATAACGGTGCGTATCGCCCCGCTCTACCGCCTCAACCAATTTGGCAACAATATGTTCAGGTGTAGGCTGATCTGGATTCCCCATGCCAAAATCAATAATGTCTTCACCTTCGGAACGCGCCTTGGCCTTTAATTCATTAACAATGTTAAAAACATAGGGAGGGAGACGTTTAATGCGGTGGAATTCTTCCATTAACTATTCTAAAAATTAGGTTGTCAGTAAGGCTAACCGTTTAAACTACTGTTATTGCCTGTTTGTGTCAAATTCTATTCTACCTGACCACTGAAAGCTTCACTGTTAAACGGCCTCTGCAATTCATAAAACTGCGAAAATAAATCTGCCGCCATCGGCTTACCCAATAAATACCCTTGTCCACGCTGACAGCCCATTTCTTTTAATAAATGTAATTGCTCTGAAGTCTCAATACCTTCCGCCAGCGTAGTTAATTCCAGAGCATCAGCCAACTCAATCACAGCCTTGACAATAGCCTTGTCATCTCTGTTTATCGTCATATCCTGTACAAATGAACGATCTATTTTTAACACATTGACATTAAATGACTTTAAGCGGCTGAGAGAAGAATAATCTGTTCCAAAATCATCAATGGCCAACTTAAACCCCCGCTGCCTTAATCCATGCAATACCGCTTCAATTTCATCAGGATACAGCGCCAATCCGCCCTCGGTAATCTCCAACTCCAATTGCTCCGTTCTCACTCCTGCGTTTTCACACACCGATATGATCTGTTCAATGAACTCAACTTTGATAAGCTGGTGAATGGATACATTGATTGCCAGATACCTTAAATCAAGATTTTTTTCATTCCACCGTTGTAGTTGTCGGCATCCCTGCTCAATAACCCAAAAACCAATTTCGTTTATTAAGCCGGTTTCTTCCGCCAGAGGGATAAAGTCTGCTGGAGAAACATTGCCCAATAGCGGATTGTGCCAACGTAACAAAGCTTCCGCTCCGATAATATCCTGCTCATTTATATCAATCAAAGGCTGAAAAACCAGGGTCAATTCCCCCAATACAATAGCCTTTCTCAGTTCACGCTCCATCGCCACCCGTCTTTGAATACTTTCCGCCATGCTATTCGAGAAAAACCGATAAGTATTGCGTCCCGCATTTTTTGCTTCATACATAGCCGTATCAGCCCGCTTGAGCAATTCACCAAGATTATCGGCATTATCAGGATAAATGATAATACCAATACTGGCACCGGTATAAAAATCATGTCCCTCATAATGATGCACTTTAGATAAAGCGTGTAGAATATGATCAGCCACTTTCCGGCAAACCATCGCCGGTTTTAAAAAATCGTTTTCTCCCAGGTTACTTAAAAGAACAACAAATTCGTCTCCCCCCAATCTGGCCAACGTATCCGTTTCTCTTAAGCAATCACTCACCCGACCGGCAACAGTTTTTAACAATTCATCTCCGGCATCATGCCCTAAAGTATCATTGACCTCTTTAAACCGATCAAGATCAATAAACAATAACGCCACTTTGTTACGCTGACGTTTTGCCTGAGCCAAAACCTGTTTCAACCGATCATAAAACAGAGTGCGATTAGGTAATCCTGTCAAACTATCGAAATAGGCCAGTTGGTGAATTCGCTGTTGAGTTTCCTTGGTTGCAGAAATATCAGCAAAAGTAACCACATAATGATTCACCTGATCTTTCTGTTCACAAACAGCGGTAATACACAACCATACCGGAAAATCTTCCCCGTTTTTACGACGATGTAGAAATTCACCTTCCCAACAATTATTTTGTTGCAATGACTGTTTCATTTTTTGATAAACCACTCCATCCTGTTGCTCCGATTTCAGGATATTCATCTTTTTCCCTAAAATTTCAGATGTGGTATAGCCTGTTACCTGAGTAAAAACTGGATTGACCTTCAATATATTATTATCGGCATCGGTCAGCATTAAACAATCCAGATTATGTTCAAAAACCGTATTGGCCAGATTAATTTCTTCCAGCATCCGTTTAGTGGCAATCAAATCAGCTATGACCGAAGCAATGGTTTTTAGTATTTCCACTTCTGTCGTTTGTATCTCATGGCCAGGCATAAGATAAAGGCATAATACGCCTTGCAATTTCTGTTGTGTCAACAAAGGCACAATATAATGTCCATGATCTGGCATTTCTGTATACCGGGTAGTATGTTCATGGTCAACATGACTGTGAAACTGAATTTCCCGACGACTGGCAGCCAAACCGCACAAGCATTGCCCAGGTTGAACATGGGTACAGGCCTGTTGAATTTTTGGATGCAGATTTTTCTGGGCTTTCATAACCAGACACTGCCTTTCTTCATCATTCAGAAAAATTGCTCCTTGAGGCAATACATTCAACCAGGAAATTTTCTGCACAATATCTAATGCCTGCGTCAAAAAACTTTCCATACCCAGGGCATTGATCGGTAATGACAACAGTTGATTGACAACCTTTTGGGTTTCCAATGTTTTTTGTGTAGAAATATGGCTTTGTTGTAATTGTTCAGCTGTCACCATAACCCGCCAGGCAACGGGAGACAATAACAATGTCAACAAACCGACATCCAGTCCGGCGCTTATAAAACCCGACGTGTTTTCAGGCAGAATAAGAGGCAATACCAACATCACGGTTCCTTCCGCCACAGCCACAATCAGCAAAACCTTCCACATTGCAATATGCTGTGCTTGTATCAAAGTAAACAACAGCAACAAAAAAATCAGTAATGTTGAACTAATCACGGCATAAACCAAATCTATCCCGGCAATACCATGTTCAATGCTTGCCAGCGATATACTGTCAGGTTGAATTCGTGCAGATGCCATGCCTGTGTAATGCATAGCGCTCACAGCCCCCCCTAACAATAGTGATGCTGCAATAACGCGAGTGGTTGAGCTTGCTTTGCTATGGTTCCAAAACGTAAAAATACCTATCCCCGTGTATGAAGCGACAAAAGCAATGACAATAGACAATATGAATAAGTGCGACTCATACTCTATCGCCGGTTGCAAGCGCATGGAAGCCATACCGTAATAATGCATTCCACAAATCGCCACCGTCAGAAAGACAGAGGCTCCCACGCGTGTTATCAGAGTCTTTTTGACCACACTGGTGATCAACATAGCCGGAATAGCGCCCAGTAAGGCCAATCCATAAGAGCCAATTGTTATCTTTGTGTCAAAGGCAACAGAAATCGGCCATTGACAAGCCAGCATCCCCACAAAATGCATCGCCCAAACACCGGTGGCAAAAACCAGCCCTGCCGCAAGAATACGTAACAAACGCAGTCGCCGTTGTAAACCATTCACTCCATCCATCAAGTAAAGAGCAATGGCAGAGCTGACTATTGCAATTAAAACAGAGACAACGACCAGGCTAAAATTATATTCGATAGGCAGGATACTGACTTCCAGCGATCTCACTTATGTTCACCATGAACCTAAAGGATTTGAAGAAATTTCGGGGTTAACAGCGTATTTTCCAAAATATTTTTTTAAATATACTGTTAACAGTTTAGACGATATTTCAAAAAAAAGAGGTAAATGATCAGGAGAGCGTGATCCATCAGAAATAAAAATCAACTCCCTTGGCAAAGCCAGTGAGTATTATTAAAATACTCATCAACACGAACAATAGTCATTATTCAAATATTCCCAGGTTTGTCTTTTTTCTGGATTTTTGAATAATTTGTCTTTACTCCCCTGTTCAATCACCCGCCCATCGCAGATAAAAATCAGACGATCAGCAATACGTTTAGCTTGCAAAATATTGTGGGTTACAAAAATTATCGTATAATGTTCTTTCAATTGTAATATTAAATCTTCAATGGCGCGGCTGGAAACAGGGTCTAATGATGAAGTGGGTTCGTCCAGCAATAACACTTCAGGGTTCACAGCCAGGGTGCGAGCCATACATAGACGCTGCTGCTGCCCCAAAGATAATGCAGTTGCGGGGTCATTCAGGCGATGCTTGACCTCCTTCCACAAAGTAACGGCTGTTAACTTTTCCTCTACAATCGCAACTCGTTCACCCAGTGATAATTTTTTATAAAACTTGAGTCCAAACAACACATTTTCTTCAATAGATTTAGGGAAAACACACGGCTTTTGAAATACCATGCCCATTTTTGTTCTCAAACGGGTAGCATCCTTGTCGGCATAAATATTATTGTCCTTGAAGTGTATTTCCCCTTGGCAATGATAACTGGATAACTTATCGTTAATACGGTTGATACTGCGGATCAAAGTGGATTTACCTCCTCCCGAAGGTCCGATAATACAATTGATCTGATGTTGATTAA
>CAYNIU010000128.1:0-6622 GCA_964397365.1 uncultured Methylomarinum sp.
TGGTGTCATCCACTCTGGAACCAAAAAGATACAAATGAGCTGTTGCATCCAGAGAGTTTAGGCTATTTTTAAACAAATCTATTTGCTCTTTATCCCATCTCATTTTAACTTACCTGAATTCGTATAAAAGACCGTAGTCCGGCCTATGAGGGTCGGTGCGGATAAATCCTCAGCTACAAAGCTGGATTTTAAAGACAATTCAAGAATTTAATCTTATTGAATCCTCGCGTCCTGATTTCCGCTGACCTTACGCATTAATAACCGCGGCAAACGCCACAGCATGCCGAAAAACAATTGAGCATGTTTTCTGGCAATCAGTAGATTGTCCTGTAACATTTTGAAATGCGAAATGCCGTCAAGTGGATATTGTACTTGCGTTTCAATATTCATCACATCAACACCCTGCCAATATAAGCGCACAACGACTTCTATATCAAAATCCATGCGCTGCCCCAGTTGCACTGCCTGGAGCAATTTATCGACTTCAGCCAGAGGATAACAGCGGAATCCACACATGCCGTCAGCAATGGCAAACGACAGGGTGTTAATCCAGATCCACAGATTGGTGAACTGGCGGCCATAGTATCTTGTTTTAGGCGCAGTTTCATCAAACCCCGGTTGACCGAGGATCAGCTTATCGGGATGTTGTTCACTGGCGGTCAAAAAACGGCTGATGTCATTCAGTTGATGCTGACCATCGGCATCAATTTGCAGCGCATGGGTGAAACCTTGTTGTATTGCCAGTCGCAACCCTGTCATCACCGCCGCGCCTTTACCGCCATTGTGCTCTCTTTCATACAAAGTCAGCCACGCGCTTTGCTGTTTGGCAATCTTTTTTAATACGGCTGAACATTGCTCGGAACTGCCGTCATTGATTAAAAATACCGGCAGCCCCAGCGGCTTTAATTGTGCGACCACCTGAGTAATAGCCTGCTGATGATTGTAAACGGGAATAATGACAGCGATTTTCAAGTCATGACTCCATAGACCATACGCCCTGAACTGTGCGAATCGGTAGCGGAATTCAGCTCAAAATACAGTTTTCCGGTTTCAGTTTTCCAATGCAGATGTATACTGACTTTATCTCCAGGACGTATAATATTTTTAAATTTAATGACTTCCATGCGTAAAAATGGCAGTTCAATCCCAAACAACAGTCTGCCGTATGTTTCAACCCAGGCCAATTGCGTCACCCCCGGTAATACAGGTTGCTGTGGAAAATGTCCGTTAAAATAAACCAGCCGTTCCTGTATCCGCACCTGTAATTCCGCCTGATTTCGTTGCAGCATAGCATATTGTATTTGCGGAAATTTTTCCAAATCCAGCGTTAACAGCTGAAGTAACAGGTCGGAATCTATTTTTCCCTGCGCCGAAACCGGCATTGATTGCATAAAAAGCCATTTACGCGGCAATACCAGGGATTCAAAATAATCCATCAGTAGCTTTCTGAGCTGTTTAATCATCATGCCCCGACCATGTTGCCGCAAATGCTCTTTACCTGTTTCAGTCAGGACGACAACTGCGCCAATCCGGTCACGCTTATTGGTCAGTAACAAGGTATAGGATTGCACCACCCAGCCCGACTGATTGAGCGTTTGTTCCAACTCATCCAGAGACAGGCGTTTTTCCTCTACTTTAACAATTCTGTCACTCCGTCCTGTCAAAACAAACCGGCCATCATCCTGTAACTCAATTTTATCGTCCAACATAAAGGTTGTTTGATCCGCCAAATAAGGCGAACGAAGCTGAAAGCGTCCGTCTTCGGTTGTTTGTAGTTTTATTGCCGGGAAAGGCGTCCACAGTTCATCATCAGGCTGGATTCGCCAGGCAATACCGCCGGTTTCAGAACTGCCATAGATTTCCATAATTTTTTGTCCACAGCGTTGCTGAATCTGTTCGGCAACATCTTTGCCAAGAGCGCCACCGGAACTAAAAATGGCGGTCAGCCGCCCAATTTTCTCCCACGCTGTTAACTCATCCAGCCTTTTTAACTGTGCCGGGCTGGCTACCCAATAAGAGGGGCTTCCTGCCGTCGCATTCATTAAAGGCTCAGGGCTGAGATACAGTTGGCTGTAAAAACAACGACCGCTCGCCAACGGCCATAACAGTCGAAACAACAATCCGTAAATATGCTGATGGCTAACTGTAGCCAAAACTCGACTCTGTTCCAGCCATTGCCCCCATTGCTGTTCCAGTGTTTCAATTTCGCGTTGTAATTGCCATAGTGATTTGCTGATGGCTTTAGGCTGCCCACTGGAACCGGAAGTAAAAATAGTGATTGTTGCGCTGTGTAAATCCAGAGGGAATAATTCAAAGTGATGGTTTTCACTGCATTCCGGCAACAACTCCTGGCCTTGCCATTCCCCCAGTAAACAGCATCCTTGCTGAGTCAGTTTTTCAGCGGTTCCAGGTCGATTATTGCCGGGAATCCAGACGCTTTTACCAACATGCAGCAAGGCAAACAGCGAAACGGCAAAAGGATAAGCCGACTCGTAATAAAGTGCATAGTGTTGCACCGGTAACTGTCGCAAGCTTGCAGCCTGCTCTGCCACATCAACAGAAAACTGCGACCGGTCTAACAAATGCCCTTTGTGAACGGCAACAGGCTGGGTATTTTGTGCATTAATCGCACAACGGGCAAGTGACACTAATTCAGCGCACATGTTCTTGTGTCCGTATTCTCACCCAGTACTCCCCTCCCATCAAAACAGCCATTAATAAATAGGCAATCAAACCGTTATAAAGACTCCACCAGGCAAAACTGCTCCAGACTGCTGTAGCGGTCGCAATCGAACCATTAAAAATAAAAAAAACACACCAGAGCTGGGTCACCCTGCGGGTATAAATCACGCCTTTCTGCGGCAAATCAGGATGTTGAATACGCGCCAAACGCTCAATAATGGGAGGCGAGAAAAATAAACTACCGGCAAAGACCATAAACAACGCCAGGCTGATTAATGCCGGATAAAATCGCAGTGTCATCAGATTATTATTCCACACGGCAAAAGCGCAATAGAGAATACCAGCCAGCATGATCCAGCGGCTCCATTTTTTATCGCCTGCTGAGGTCATCAGCCGTCCTGTTAACAAGGCTAGCAGAACAGTGGCCAATTTCCAGGGTTCTATATATTGAATCCCCCAATAAACGGTTAATGGATACAGCAGGGTTAATATCCCGATCATGCTGTTAATAAAACGACGCATTATTCGTTAATGAGATTGAAAACGGCTTCTACTACATCATTGACTGTGCGAGCATTTTTAAAATCTTCGGGCTTTAAGGCTTTGCCGGTTATTTCTTTCAGCTTAACAATCATATCGACGGCATCAATACTGTCAAAATCCAGGTCTTCATACAATCGCGCTTGCAGCGTAACCTGCTCATCTTCTATCTCGAACATTTCCTGCATGATTTGTCTGATGATTTGCAGGATGTCATCACGATTATTCATAGTTTTCCCGTCTGTTCAGATTCAATAAATTCAGCCAGTGAAGCCACTGAGGCAAAAATTTTTACCACATCGTCTTTTTCGGCATCAATCCGAACATTATATTTTTTTCTGATGGCCAGACCCAGTTCTAAAGCATCAATTGAATCCAGCCCCAACCCTTCATTAAACAAGGCTTCCTGATTGTCTATATCGTCTACTGTCAAATCCTCTAAATCCAGTGAATCAATAATCAATTGTTTTAATTCATTTTCCATACTGCTCATAAGTTCTTCTTTGTTGACTGAAATAGTCCTGTAAATGACGATTAAATCGACGCACCGCAATGCTGGCGGGTTCGATTGCTAAAAAATTGTTCAGCGCTATATCCTCGCCAACATGCATGACCAAATGAAATCGTCGCTCAGGTATCTGATACCATTTTTCCGCCTTGGTCAAGGTACTCGGATAACAGCTCATTGTTACTGGCGTCACAATTGCTTCGGCTCGTAAGGCTATCGCTGCGGCACCTCGTTGAAATTTATATTCACTGCCGGGAACTGTACGCGTACCTTCAGGAAAAACAATCATCGTCGCCCCCGATTTCAAGCGCTCCACACATTGCTGAATCATGCTTTCCGGGTCGCCATTACTGATATATCCAGCATTAATGATCGGCCCTTTCATAAAAGGATTGCGCCATAATTTTTCTTTAACGATGCAATTCGCTTCGGGTATTCTACTGATCAGAAAAACAATATCAATTAAAGTCGGATGATTGGCGATAATTAATTGTCCGCGACGATTCAGTTTCTCCAGTCCTTTAATCTCATAGGTCATAATACCTATTCTATGCATTAACCCGATAAAAAAATAAAAGCTGTAATGCACCCATCGTTGCGCCCGTTGCCTTTTTTGTATCGGTTTTCCAGGAACAATATTGAGCAGGGGAAAAATCAACACCCACAATAAAAGGCCGCCGATACCGAAAACGCTGAAGCTCAAACCTGTGGCCAACAGTCGCCAGTAATAATTTATCTTTTTTGCCAACACCAGCTATGCCTGTGGGTTCTAATCTTCATTTCCGGCTGCCGCCCTGATAAAAACCGGATCAAAGCGGGTATTTGTACGGGTTGTTCGCCATCTTTTCCGGTTTTCTGAGAATAACTGAAGCGTATTGGTATGCCTTCACCATTTTTCGAGATAATGAGCGCCACTGCGCAAGTATTTTCTGCCGTCAACTGGAATGGCGCCGATGGATAAAAATCGACCAATGGCTCATCATATAACACTACCAGCGCTTGCTCAGCGCCTTCTTGAAGCAATCCCAACGCTTCGATAAAAGCCGGCGCCATGCCTTCTTCTCCCGGTGCCACCACTGTACTCTGTGTCTGGTTGTGGTAAGCCATGGAAAATAAACCGGCAATTGCGTTGTGGACGGACAAACTGAATGCGGTCGGTGAAACCTCCTCTCCGGCGGCAATCAATTTCATCATTTGGAAAGATTTTGCCAGCTCACCATGGGTAGAACTGAATACACAGGGAATAGAGGTCTTTTCATCAATACATTGTCCGGCTGCGCAAAATACTGTTTTCGCCAGTGGACTTAACCGCCGTTTCAACATTTTTGGCACTGTAGACAACAGTTCGTCCTGTTTTAAATGACTCGCTTCCTTATTTTTTGGTAATGGTGGCCAGGTACTCCATTTATAGATAATAAAATCCTGTCGCATGAATATAAATTTATCCTTTCCCGTAATCGCGGGTCATTTTAAACAACACCGGACTTAGTAATGCCAAAGCCAGTAAATTAGGCACAGCCATCAATCCATTCATAACATCAGCAAGCAGCCAGATGATATTCAATTGCCCCATTGCTCCCAATGGAATAGCACATAGCCATAATATGCGGTAGGGCCAAATGACCTTAATCCCCATGAGAAATTCAGCGCAGCGTTCGCCATAATAGCTCCAACCCAGAATGGTAGTAAAAGCAAACACTGTCAATCCAAAAACCACAATATATCCACCCCAGCCCGGCAAAGCCATGTTAAAGGCAAGTGCCGATAATGACGCGCCATTTTCGCCCTGTGTCCAGACCCCGCTTAAAATAATAACCAGAGCTGTCATGCTGCATATTACCAGGGTATCAATGAGTGTTCCCAACATAGCAATCATGCCTTGCTGAACGGGGTTATCAGTTTGCGCAGCAGCATGAGCAATTGGTGCGCTGCCCAGTCCGGCTTCATTGGAAAAAATACCACGAGCGACTCCAAAACGCACCGCGGCCCAAACACTGGCGCCGGCAAATCCACCCACTACCGCGGAACCACCAAAGGCGCTGTCTACAATCAACAACAAGATGCCAGGAACCTGTTGATAATGACTGACAATAATAACCAGCGCACCGGCAATATACATTAACGCCATAATCGGCACTAATTTGGCGGCCACCTCGGCAATACGCCTGATACCGCCGATAATCACAAAAGCTGTTAACAACATTATCACTATGCCACTCAGCCAATCGGGGATGTTAAACTGGGTATTTATGGCATCGGCCACCGAATTAGCCTGCACCATATTGCCGATACCAAACGAGGCCAGGGTTCCAAACAGCGCAAATAGCATTGCCAGCCATTGCCACTTGGCGCCCAGGCCGTTTTTAATATAATACATGGGGCCACCGACATGATTCCCCAGTTTATCCACTTCCCGGTATTTTACCGCCAATACCGCTTCGGCATATTTAGTGGCCATGCCGAATAAGGCAGTCAGCCACATCCAAAATACAGCACCCGGCCCACCCATAACAATTGCTGTGGCGACACCGGCAATATTGCCGGTGCCAATAGTCGCGGATAATGCCGTCATCAATGCCTGAAAAGGGGTAATATCTCCATTTTGTTTTAGCGTTCTACTGCGCCATAAAATGATCAACGCTTTGACTGTAAAGCGCCAGGGAAACGCTCTCAGTCCAAGCGTCAAAAAAACGCCGATTCCTAACAAAAGAACCAGCATAGCCGGCCCCCAGATAATGCCGCCAAGCTGATTTAGCCCCTCTGCCAACCATTTCATTAAGGTAAATCTTTAGCCTCGACAGCCTTGTCGTAATCGACACCGACACTGATAATAAAACTGGTGGCCTGTTCAATATTCATCGCCGATTTACGCACATTTGATTCATGGGTGAT
>CAYNIU010000129.1:0-6614 GCA_964397365.1 uncultured Methylomarinum sp.
AGGGGCTGTTAAGCCTCGCCTTGCTGGTTCTGCTGCCTTTTCCACAGGACAGCCAAGCGCTGGAGTGGAAAGATTTATGGCAAACCAAAAACCAGCAGGGGCAGCAGGCGTTTAATCAGAAACACTATCAACAGGCAGCCGAACAGTTTGATTCTGCTCAATGGAAAGCTGCTGCCCAGTATAAGGCTGGACAGTACCACCAAGCGGCTGAAACGCTAGAGAATGTACAGGATGCTGATGGCTACTACAATCGCGGCAATGCTCTGGCTAAGAGCGGTCAATTACCACAAGCCTTGGAGGCATACAACAAGGCGTTAGCCATTGACCCCGGTTTTGAAGATGCCAAATACAACAAAGATCTGGTCGAAAAACAATTAAAAAAACAACAGCAAAACCAGCAAGGTGATTCGGCTGAACAAAACTCAGAGGATGAACAGGGAAAACCTTCAGAACAACATCGCGATAACAATCAGAATCAGCAGCAAAAAGATTCCCGGCAATCTGAACAGCCTTCAGCAGAGGATGCGGAACACCTTCAAAATGAGTCGCAACCAAAAGAAGATGATGCTCTACAACGACAACAGGAACAAACCGAACAACAGGCAGAGCAATCAGAAAGAGATGAAAACCGCCAAGCCCGCGAGCAATGGCTTAATCGCATTCAAGATAACCCCTCTGGGTTATTGAAACGCAAATTCCGTTATCAATATAGTCAACGGAAAAATAAAATACGACAAAAACGGGCGTGGTAGCGTTTCAATGAACTGTAGCTTCACCGGTTTGCATTCCCACGCAGAGCATTACTGTCATAAGTTAAGAAAATTCGGCGTGGACGTATTTATCCGCACAGTGCGAATGAATTCTCGCCTACACCCACGCTAAACTTAACAAACGGCTTAACTTAATGGAAGTAACGCAGAACATAGGAACGATTTTTCGGTATGCGTTGTTATAACCTACAAATGAAAACGAAGTTTTACAGATAAAATTTAACCAATGAAGAACAAGTTTATCTACACAAAGTTACAACATGGCTTGACAGGAAATGCTTTCGTTTTTTCTGTATTCAACACACCTTTGTACTTTTTAATAGTCCTGACATTGCTCGCGCTGTTTGCAACTTATGTTCGCGCCGCTGAAATTACAGTATCCGCAGATAGAAACCCGGTCAGTATCAATGATTCCTTTCAGCTTACTTTTACAGCATCAGAAGCGCCGGATGGTGATCCTGATTTCAGCCCGTTAAAACAGGATTTTGATATTCTCAGTCAACAACAAAGCAGTCGTTCCTCATGGATAAATGGGCGTTTTAGTAAAACCATGCAATGGACATTGACAGTCATAGCCAAACATAGCGGTAATCTTCTGATACCGGTTATTGCTTTTGGTAATGATATGAGCCGGCCTCTGATTGTTCAAGTGACGCAAAAGCAAACTAAAAATAACAGTAACGATGAGCTATTTTTGGAAGTGGTAGTAACACCGGAAAAACCCTATGTGCAAACGCAGGTATTGTATACTTTGCGATTTTATCGGCGCGTACAAATTACCCAAGCCAGTTTACATGAACCGGAACTGGAGGATGCAGTTATCGAAAAACTGGGAGAAGACAGCAATTACTCAACTCAGATTAATGGCATAACCTATAATGTGACCGAACGGAAATATGCTATTTTTCCACAGCATAGTGGTTCTATCACTATTGCCCCATTGACTTTGACCGCTGAAGTCGTCAATAACCAGAGGCCGCGGTTTAATGGTTTTTTCAGCTCCCGAATCGCTAAAACCAAACGGATTATCTCTCGAGCGGTTACACTGGATGTGCAACCGATACCACAAAAATTTACAGGCGCACATTGGTTGGGTGCTGAGCAGGTTCATTTTGAGCAGAAATGGTCTGATGACGGTTTGCAGGTTAAAGTCGGCGAACCATTGACCCGCACTCTGACTCTGTTAGCAAAAGGTGTAACCGTCGGCCAATTACCGGAATTAAACACCCACACGGGTAATGAGTTGTTAAAAAGCTATCCTGACCAGCCTGTATTGAAGGAACAAAAAACTCAGGAAGGTTTGATTGCTTTTCGGGAGGAAAAAGTCGCCTATATTCCATCTAAGCCAGGAAAATATGTTTTACCGGAAATCAAAATCTCTTGGTTTAATACTCAAACACAAAAAGTCGAAATGGCGCGACTTCCAAAAATTACCTTACAGGCAATTGCCTCCGTAGCAGCAGAACCGACAAAAACCACCACGGATATAGAAACTCAGCGTGATAGCAAGCAGCAAAAACAATCACCAATATTGGTCAAACAATCTGTTAATGATCGTTTCTGGATGTGGGTGTCATTGGTGCTGGCTAGTGGTTGGGTGATGACAGTGTTACTGTTTTTGCAGAAACGATGGAATCGGGTAAAGACAAAACCACTTAATGAAAAACAAATACGAACAAAAGATATTGCTAAGGCGCTAAAAAAAGCCGGTATGGAAAATAATCCCCAGGCAGCTAAAGAAGCATTATTACAATGGGGGAAAATTCAATTTAATGCGACTAGCCTAGCCGCCATTGCCGCTTTTTGCGAAGCACCTTTGCGTGATGAGATTATTCATCTTAATCAACATTTATATTCAATTGAACACAGTATGTGGCAGGGGGGGAAACTGTTTCAGGCATTTGCTGAAAACAATGCCCGACAGCAGATAAATCAGCCAAAAGAGGATCTGTTGGAACCCTTGTATCGTATCTGACCATATGAAAAAGGGTTTTAGTTAATACACATTTAAAATCAATGGTTAAGAAATAATACAGTATGTAAGAAGGTTATATAACTGTGAGTCATGAAATTTGGTAACAAAATTGAGCTGTTACAGCATCCTTGCTGTTGTTATCTCCTGATCTAATGGGCTAACTTTGTTCCTTGTTCGTATACTAAATTCCTGCCAGAATATTATTTCATCATCGAAAGGTAATAAGATACAGCTTTGATTTGTTTGGCAGTCATTTTTGTTGCAATCATGTGCATCATGTTTTCAGGGTTATTTTGTCTGTCGCCGTTTTTATAGTCAGTCAACGATTTAATCAGATAATCAGCATGTTGTGAATGTAAGGCTGGGAATGCCGCAGGTTTGTTACCTTCGCCATATGGACCATGACAGGCGATACAGGCGGAAACTTTACGTTCAAGATCTCCGTTCCGATACAAATCACCTCCTGAAGCCAGGAGTTCATCCAATTCAGATTGTTTTTTTTCGGCGGCAGCTTTCCTAACTGTTTCGTCCATGTCATCCTCGTCTTCGTCATCATCGGACTCCAGCACCGGCATAGCATTTGCGCTAATTCTTTGTTCGGCATAATAGGCCGCTATATTTTCTATAGCTTCTGGAGTCAGCCCCATTGCTAACGGCGCCATCATGGGTGCATTACGACTACCATCTTTAAAAGCCTGTAACTGTTTTATCAGGTAAGATTGATGTTGTCCGGCCAGTTTCGGAAAACTGGAAACCATACTGTTACCGTCCTCGCCATGACAACCCGCACATGAGGCCGCTTGAGTTTTTCCTTGTTTGGCATTGCCTTCGGCATAGACAGCAACGGATGTCGCTGATAAAGCAAGTGAAATTGAAACAGTTAACAGTGTTTTGATCATCAGCTTCCCCTTAATTTAGAAATTCAGTAGTCAATATTTTTAGACAGCCATTAGCCATCGACAGACGATATAATGACCAGATTCTACTCTATTTACTTATCAGACGCGAGAATACGATGAATCCACTGTACCATCAAGCCCGGTTTATTAACAGCGCCCCCAAACTCAGCGATGCGCCTGAAGATCAGGGTCTGGAAATTGCTTTTGCCGGTCGTTCCAATGCCGGCAAATCCAGCGCTATTAATGCGCTAACCCAGCAAAATTCATTGGCGCGCATCAGTAAGACGCCGGGACGCACTCAATTACTAAATTTTTTCGAAATCGACAAGCAACGGAAATTTGTCGATCTGCCCGGCTATGGCTATGCCAAAGTACCTCCGTCTGTAAAACAAAAATGGCAGAAAATGATGGAAACCTATTTACATGAACGCAAGGCTTTATGCGGCATTGTGCTGGTCATGGATATCCGCCACCCGTTAACCGAATTTGACTGGAAAATGATAGAGTGGTGCGAACACGCCGCATTGCCGTTACACATCCTGCTCACTAAGGCGGATAAATTTAAATTTGGCGCCGCTAAAAACACCTTGTTAAAAGTACAGAGAGATTTAAGTGATGCCAGTACCGTGATTACCCTGCAGTTATTTTCATCATTAAAGAAAAGCGGGGTGGATGACGTGCATCAGATACTGGATGAATGGTTTAAGTTTTAAATACAGTATTCAATACCTTCTTGAGCCATAAAAATCTGAAAACTGGCATCCTTGTTTGTAGCTAGTAAATGCTGGTGGATCTGATCTAATTGTCGGTCAGTACGGCTCGGTTCATGATGAGTAAAAAACAGACGTTTGACCTGCGACCGGGCGGCTGTTTTCAGCGCTAAAGTATAGGTTCCATGACCCCAGCCGCGCTTTTGAATATATTCCTCGTCGTTATAAGACGAGTCAATGATCAATGCATCTACATTGGCCATGGCTTTGGTGACTTCAGTTAATTTTTCATCAATAAAAGCCTGATATTCATCAAAACCGGAATCACTCTTATTGTAAATATTGTATGCCGGTTCATAATCACCACTAAAAAATATAGACTGGCCATCACAATCAATACGATAACCGAAATTGAGAACGGGATGATTAAGTATGGTCGGGGTGATTATTGCGTTGCCGACGGAAACAGGTTCACCCGGCATAATAGTTTGATAGCTGAGCTTGGCTTTCAGTTCAGCTTCACGAATGGGAAAGAAGCTGTATTGCAGTTGTATGGCCATTGCCCGTTGGATCCCTTCGTTCGTTACCGGGTCAAGGCCGCCATAGATATAGATATGATTATCAGGGATAAATAGTGGTGTGAAGAAGGGAAGTCCTTGAATATGATCCCAGTGAGTATGGGTGATAAAAATGTGTGCATTAATTTGTTGCTGTAAATCCAGGTTTTGAGCCAATGCATGAATTCCTGTTCCGGCATCGAGGATAATCAGTTCATTAGCGGCTGTTCTGATTTCTATGCAGGTTGTATTGCCACCGTATTTTATGCTGTTAGCTCCTGGAGTTGGGATAGAG
This sequence comes from uncultured Methylomarinum sp., assembly GCA_964397365.1. GTDB lineage: Bacteria > Pseudomonadota > Gammaproteobacteria > Methylococcales > Methylomonadaceae > Methylomarinum. The sequence goes on from CAYNIU010000129.1 coordinate 5,207, forward strand.
CCTCTGACACCCCGGAAAATTATTTTCATAAACTATTGTGTCTTTATTGAATGAATAATAAAGCTTCTGGTTCAAGTGTAGTCAAATCTCCTAATGATTCAATCCATTCATCGAGTGTCATGCCAAAACGGGTATTGATTGCGTCTGGTAATTTTTCAACAATAGGATTTCCGCCATTGCCAAAATGTAATTGTTTGCTGATTTGATTGGCAACAAACAAACATTGTGTCATCAGGTTTTGTGGATTTGAATTATGATGATGGTTGATAGCTTCGATTAGCTTTTGATCAAACCCCCACCTTTCGGCTAATAAAGTACCGGCCTGACTGTGATCCATACCGATAAATTCAATCTCACATTGATTTAAGGGTATTTGCTCTTCAGCGCTTTTGTTTATAACTTGTTTAAAAGCCGCTGGTCGGAATTCGGCAAAGACAATTTTTCCGAAATCATGCAGCAGACCGGCAACAAAATAATCGCTACATTCCATTTGCGGCACGTTCATGTTTTCGGCTAGTTTTTTACAGATTATTGCTGTGGTTAATGAGTGCATTAAAAAATCAAGACTGTTGAATCCCGCTTTGTTTTTGGGGGTCAACGCGCCAATAGTGGCAATACTCAAAGCCATATTTTTAATGGTATTCATACCGATATTGACTACCGCCCGCTGAATAGAATTGACCTTGTGCGGCAAACCGTAAAACGGCGAGTTAATAACTTTCAGAATTTTGACCGTCATTACCGGGTCGCTCTCAATAACTTCTACAATATCCTTACTAGACGAATTACTATCCGAGGTGAGTTGCATGATTCGCTGGACGCTGTTGGGAAAAGCAGGCATTTTTTCAACCAATGCAATCAGTTCATCACTTTGCATATCGTTAATGAGCCTCATCCCAGTTTTTGCCAAAGCCGATATCTACAGTTAACGGCACATCCAGTTTTGCTGCCGAAGACATGATTTCACGTATTTTATCTATCCCGTTGTGCAGTTGTGAATCTGCTATTTCAAATACCAATTCGTCATGCACCTGCATAATCATTTTGATATCAGGCCGGTCTAGTTGTAGCCATTGATCAGTAGCAATCATAGCCCGCTTGATAATATCAGCTGCCGTGCCTTGCATCGGTGCATTGATAGCCGTACGTTCGGCGTATTGCCTGCGAGCAGCATTGCGTGATTTGATTTCCGGCAAATACAGGCGACGTCCAAATAGGGTTTCTACATAATCTTGTTGTTTGGCCTGCTCACGAATCCTGTCCATATAATTTTTGACGCCGGGGTAACGGGCGAAATACCGTTCAATATAGGATTGCGCCTGATTCCGCGTTAATCCGAGTTGTTGCCCCAGACCAAATGCGGACATACCGTAAATCAGGCCGAAGTTGATCGCTTTGGCGGAGCGGC
>CAYNIU010000130.1:0-6528 GCA_964397365.1 uncultured Methylomarinum sp.
TGGCTAATGGTCATGCCCGGCTTAATGAGGCTGCTAAGCATGGTTTTAAAAGGGCGGTAATCCCAAAGGCGAATAAACCGAAACAGGCCGTTTCAGGTTTGAAAATCAGCGCGGTCGCCAATATTCAGGATGCGCTTGAGGTGTTAAATGAGTTGTGATGTGGCGAATCACCCACCGGTATATGTTTAATCAATGTGGGGGGCAGACAAGGCCAGTAGGTCTCTTTCCAGTAACGCACTGTCACCAAGATTAAGTTCAACCAGACGCCTGAGTTGAGAGATGCTGTCAATGTCAATATGTTCACATTTAAATCCTGCCTCATTACCGATAACATGGCTGACACTGACTTCCATTTTTATAACGGCTGAATCAGACAGTTGTAATGTCAGCGTATACAACTCTTCAAGAGAGGCGTTCCAAGGCTGTTTAAAACGTAGCAGACAGCCTTTTAATGATAAATCTATGATACTGCATGGATAGGTCGTTTGGTTTCCGTTCAGGGAGGCTTCAGCATTATAGATAATACGGTGAAAATGGCGTTTGTCTTCAGTTTTATCGAAAGTCATGAGTTCAGATCACAGAAAAATTGCATTGAGGTTTCGTTAATGGATATGATGTCGTTAGGGTTGAGTTTTATAGACTTTTCGCCTAAAGCTTCATTATTGACAGCCAGATTATCGGAATTCTCCAGTGCGGCAATAAAATAGCCTTCTTTTCTGCGGGATATCACCGCAATTCCAGAATGACTGTTACCAATTCGGGTCATGGTTTTTTTTAACGCCAGTATACGGCCAATATGAGGGCCGTTCATGATTTGTAAATTGGCATCGGGTATTCTGATATTTTCCTCAATTTTATCATTGAGAGATTCAAGTATTTTATCGTTAAATTTTGGCGCTGGTTCAGGAGCGACTGATTCCGTTACACTGAACAAAATGGAATGTTTTCCGATATTTATGTGATCGTTATTTTGTAAAATGCTTTCTTTGGTTGGTATGTTATTGATTATTAGTGGAAAATCATCGTTAAGTTGTTTAATGATGCAGGTGTTTTCTTTGATAATCACAGCCGCATGAGCCGGAGCTACTGCCAGACTGTCAACGGTAATATCATTGGTTTCATCTCGACCTATATGGACAACGCCCGAGTCAAAAATCTCTGAGCTTAATGCCTTGTCTTTAAAATAAACGGTAAATTTTGCCATCGTTTTCTATGAAATCAACCCATTTGAGCTATCAGTATAGACGCTAATTTTAAGCTTGCTATATCAAACTCCTTTAAATTTTTGCAATTTTTTTTGTAGAGATCAAGTTTGTTTGCTCTGCTTTCATACTGCAATCATTTTGGTGGGTGAAATTTTACCAGTTTGATAGTATTTTCATCGCGTTGAATAATTTCTAATCGGTAGCCATGAAGTTCAACGCTAGTGCCGACTTCGGGAATCGTTTCCATATATTCGATAATCAGGCCGTTAAGGGTTTTGGGGCCTTCAGTTGGTAATTCCCACTGGGTAATACGGTTAAGCTCACGAATGGTGATGCTGCCGTCAACCAGATAGCTGCCATCATTTTGAATATTAACATCGGCTTCTTCAGCAATCAGATCGCCAATGATTTCCTGTAATAAGTCATCCAGAGTGACCAGCCCCTGCACATCGCCGTATTCATCCACTACCAGACCGATACGTTGTTTTTCTGATTTAAAACATTGAATTTGTTTATGTAACGGGGTGTTTTCGGGGATAAAGAAGGGTTTGATCAGATTGTCGGTAATACACTGTTTATCAAAATGCTGTTGATTGCTGAGCGATAAAACCCTTCGCAAATGAAGAAAGCCGATAACCCGGTCAATACTTTTTTTATAGACCGGCAGACGGGTATGGAGACTGTTTTGTAATTGTTGAATAATTGTTTCTATTGGCGCTTCCAGGTCAATGCCGATAATTTCATTTCTGGGTGTCATGATATCTTCAACAGAGGCGGATTCCATATCCAGTATGCCTAACAACATTTTTTGATAACGGGCGGGCATCAGGTTTTCTGCATCAGCGACAATACTTTTCAATTCGTCCTTGTTGAGTGAGTCTTTTTTGTTTTTGGAAACATGAATGCCAAACAGACGCAGCAATAAATTGGCAATTAAATTGACAGCCCAGACAATCGGATAAAACAGCTTTAATAGCGGGGTATATATCCAGGCAGCTGGAAAAGCCATTATTTCCGGTTTAATGGCAGCCAGAGTTTTGGGCATGACTTCTGAAAAAATCAGGACAACCAGTGTGAGCAACGCTGCCGCGACAGCGATGGCCTGTTCTCCACCAATACGGATTGCGATGACAGTGACCAGTGATGAAGCCAGAATGTTAACAAAATTATTGCCTAACAGAATCAGGCCCAGCAGACGGTCTGGTCTTTTCAGTAAACGGTTGGCTTTAATGGCTCCGCGATGTTTTTGTTTCACTAGATGCTGTAACCGATAACGGTTAAGAGTCATTAAGGCGGTTTCAGAGCCGGAAAAGAAAGCGGAGAGCAGTAATAAAACGGCCAATATACTAAAAAGTATAGTTAAGGAAATATCGTTCAACGAAATGGGGCAAGAAAGTTATAAACAGTGTCTAGTTTCTATGCTGGGAGAAATTTGTCAAGTCCTGAGCATTAATTTTATCGGGAGCGTTTTGAATGAATCTCTAGGCAGCATTAATTTGGGTTTGTAATAGATTAAATAAACAGCTATTTTGTCCAGAAAGGTGTAGGAGTTAAAGATGTATTGGCCGCAGTCGATTTCATGCAATAGGAACGCTTGAATGTTTATAATGTTACACCCAACCGATTTTGTCAGGGTAATTCAATTTCTTTAAGGTGCATTCTTGCTATTACAATAAAAATCACTATTTTTTTAAGAGACCCTTTCTGTTTACCTATGCTTTTCAAAAGAGTTATAACGTATGGCTTTACCCTGTATTTTGTTAATTGATGATAATAAAGTCCGCAAGCAGCAGTTTGAGGCTATCCTGGGCTTTTTGGAGTTGAGTGTAAGAACCATTACGCTACAAGATTTTCAGGAGTCATCGAACTGTTTTGACAGTATAAAAGCGGTTTTCATTGGCTCAAGCAATGAAAAACAGGGGGCGCAGGTCAAGGCGGTGAAGGAAAAAGTGACAGATATTCCGATTTTTTTACTTGTTGATAAAGGAACCTTGTTACACGTTTCTTCAGCTATTCAGAAAATGGTGACAAAGCTTCTGGAATGGCCAACAACATATCCTGTTTTGACTGGATTATTGGAAAATTTACCGGAACCTGAGCCAGTTATAATAGGGCAGGGTAAGAGTATTGCCGATAAAGGGTTGGCGGGAAACAGTCCGGCAATCAAACAAACACGAAAGTTGATAGATCAAGTCGCCGGTTCGGAGGCAACAGTCTTGATTTTGGGAGAATCGGGAACCGGTAAAGAAGTGGTGGCGCAAGCGTTGCACCATTGTTCGCAACGTAAAAACCACCCTTTTGTACCCGTTAATTGTGGTGCGATTCCGGGGGAATTGCTGGAAAGTGAGTTGTTTGGTCATGAAAAAGGCGCTTTTACCGGCGCCTTAACGGCAAGACAAGGGCGTTTTGAAATGGCGGAAGGCGGGACACTGTTTTTGGATGAAATTGGCGATATGCCGATGCCGATGCAGGTGAAATTGTTGCGGGTATTGCAGGAAAGAACCTTTGAAAGAGTTGGAAGCAATAAAACCATACACTGTAATGTGAGGATCATTGCGGCAACTCACCGTCATTTGGAAGACGAAATAAAGGAAAAGCGTTTTCGTGAAGATTTGTTTTATCGGTTGAATGTTTTTCCTATTGAAGTGCCTTCTTTGCGAGACAGAGCTGAAGATATTCCTTGTCTGGTTAATGATTTGATTGCCAGAATGGCAGCTGCAAACAGGGGGAATGTAAAATTAACCACAGATGCTTTGGCCGTATTGATGCAACATGATTGGCCGGGGAATGTCCGTGAATTGGCCAATTTGATTGAACGACTGGCAATTATTAAACCCAACGGACTTGTTTCAGCAGCTGATTTGCCGGAGAAATTTCAGAGATATGATGTGCCGAAAGATATAGCGCCTGAAATTCTGGAACAACAGGATTTAGTTGCCGATGAAGAAGATGTGGCAGAAAATGCAATGCGACCGATTGAGTTAGCGAGTGACCCTGTTGTTTCAGCGATAACCCATTTGCCTGATGATGGCATGGATTTAAAGGAATATTTAAGCACTCTGGAAAGCGGTTTAATTAAACAGGCTTTGGATGAATGCAACGGTGTCGTTGCGCATGCTGCTAAATTGCTGAATATGCGCCGCACCACGCTAGTGGAAAAATTGCGTAAATATGAACTGTCCTGATGAAATAGGACATGACCTACTTTTATAGGTGGCGGTTCAAAATTCAAAGCAGGGCTTTGAGTTCGGCAAGATTGGCTTTGGGGATTTTGATTGACAGGCGTACTTTTTCAGAAAATTCCTGGTGGATTATTTCACCGTTTAGTCTTTTTAAATGATATTCCAGAGGGGAGATTTGCTTGTATTCCAGTTCCCATTCGAGTTCAGCGTATTCGATATAATCGCTGGGCTGGGCTTCATCAATCACTTTTCCGGCAGTATTTCCATAGGCGCGAGTCAAGCCGCCGGCACCCAGTTTGATACCGCCAAAATAGCGGATGACGATAACAATGACATTTATTAATTGTTTGCCTTCCAGGTGTTGAAAAATTGGTTTTCCTGCTGTTCCTGCGGGTTCGCCGGCATCATGAAAACGACAAACCAAGCCTTTATCAGTATTAATCCGATAGGCAAAAACGATATGGCTGGCATTGGGATGTCGCTGTTGTTGCTGTTGCAGCAGGTTATGGGCTTGATTTTCAGATTGGCAGGGATTGATGATGCCGATAAAACGAGATTTTTTAATGATTTCTTCAAAACTGGCCGATTTGTTGACGATTTTCACAAATTCAAACCTGGAAAGTAGTGGGGATCGGGAAATTTAGTACAAAATGATAGGTCAGCAAGGTATTGTACTCATTTAGCCTTTATTATTTCTCAACAGAGGATCTAGTTCACTTTTCATCTCCAGTGCATATAAATCATCAAAGCCCCCGACATGAAAATCACCAATATAAATTTGTGGTACTGTTCGGCGCTGCGTTTTTTGCATCATCTGTTGACGTAATTCTGGTTTTGAATCGACATTAATTTCCGAATAGGATACCTTTTTTTTATCAAAAAGCCTTTTTGCCCTGGTGCAATAAGGGCATAAATTTGCGGTATAAATAAGTATTTGCATCATTTGGTTATTAATATGTTCTAATATTTTAGCGATTTTAAAGATTTTACTGTGGTTGTGCAATAGCGATTGCTTTCGATAGTTGTTCAATTAACACAATAGCTGCTTGAGAAAGAGTGTTGCCAAAGCTGATTACACCATCCTCGTGGCCGAGCATGGTAAATAAGTGTAACTGATTCAGTCTGCCCTGAGTAAAAAGCTGTTCAACAGCGGTTGCCATAGTGGGCGTTCCATAAGTAATATGTTTACCTGTATGAGGGATATTCAGTTGTTCGGTGTATTTCCAGATTTCCGGGCAATGCACATGGATAACCGCATAAATATTTTTATGCTGTTGATATATTATGGCATGAGTCAATGCCTCGGATGATGGTTTACTATTGCCATAAGATGACAGCTGATTTAAATCAGGATAAGCCGTTTCAACTACAGCGTAATGTTGATGATTTAGCTTATGTCGATGGCCTGTTTGAGTGCCGCTAATTATAAAGTGGTTGTTGGTTAGTGAGAGCTTTTGGCTGATATTGCCATAGCCAAGGCCGTTATAGCGGTTGCTGTTCTGCCCGATTAATTCCAGACGCATAAAAATATTGCGCCAGGCATTGATTTCGTCCAAAGGGATTTGTTTGCTTATAGGTTTGTTAGTATGGTGCAATAGATATTTGATGACGCCTTCTTGATCGTGCATGAAAATAAAACCGGATAGAATAGCAATAAGGGGAATTCTAGCTGATAAATTGATTGCAATATACGGCTATCGTCATAATAATGAAAACAGATGATTTCAATCAGAATAAATATCAGATAAAATGAACGGTTTTTTTAAGTGAACTGTTAAGAATAAATAATCGGTCGTTTCAGTCATTTTCTATTGGGTCGGAAGCATGCGTTGTCCATTTTGTGGTGTACAGGATACACGGGTTATAGATACGCGTTTGGCCAGTGAAGGCTATCAGGTTAGGCGTCGGCGGGAATGCGCTTCCTGTAAAGAAAGATTTACCACATACGAAGTCGCGGAATTAGCATTGCCGCGCATTATTAAGCGTAATGGGATTCGTGAAGCCTTTGATGAAAGCAAGTTACGTTCAGGTATGCAGCGCGCCTTGGAAAAAAGACCGGTTAACGCCGATGAAATTGAAGCGTCGCTAAGTCGTATAAAGAAAGCGATGACGGTAACCGGAGAAAGAGAATTTCAGGCGCA
>CAYNIU010000131.1:0-6510 GCA_964397365.1 uncultured Methylomarinum sp.
GATAATTGCAAAACTTTTATTCATGATCTATATTTTATGTATGGATATAATTTTAAAATTCGGTTAGAATAATCAACTTTACATTGCATAGCAATTTTATAATGATTCCGGTACTGCAAAAAATTCTGATTATTAGCTTAGTCATATTGCAAATGGCAACGCCGCTGGTTCATGCCCATTCCGGCGATGATTACTCCGGCTCATTTATACATCTCCCCGGACTGGAATCACTTTCAGTTGGAACCGACCATCCGCAATTTAGTTCCATCCATTGTCATTTTAGTCATGACCAGGGTATTGTCAGTATCGGTTCAGCAATTCAACATCCCGTTCAGGATGCTATTGATAACAGTTCTACAATCATTTTAACTCAGCCGGACTTCCCCCCGTCGCTAATATTGCTAAATTATGTTGTCAATTTTTCACCTCATCCTGAGCAACCGACTTCCACTCCGCCCATCTCTCAGCACGGCCCCCGTGCGCCTCCTGCTTTTGTATAAGAGTAGTCTAGGAAGATATTAACGCTCCCCTCGTATAGTAAACACTCTTTAACTTAAGACGGAGTAAATGTAGGGTACGCATTGACCTTATGCAGTCTGGTATGCGGTACATACCCTACACCGGCTCAGCCCCTTTTAAGTAATAACCGTTACCCTCTAAGTTTTGCTTAATCAGACTGGCTGAATTCGAGAGCGATATTGTCCAATTTATCTCCAGAATACTCCTTAACGCATTAATACAGTTTCTGATATTTTCAAAAACTGCTTTTCTATTTGTTTTCCTGCGATTTTTCGCATCAGGAGTTTAATTATGGTAAGTACCCGCCTTGCTAAATATTGTCTGACAATATTATTAACCAGTGCTTCACTTGCTATTGCCAATGAACCTTATATTGTTGATCACCAGGATCCGATCATCATCGACAAAACGCTGAGCTTATCCACGGTAGTGGATCTGACTTTGGAGAAATATCCCGATCGTTTGATCAACCAGGCTATGCAGGAACAGGCTGAAGCGTTACGTCAACGTGGAGACAGTTGGATTGCCGGCGCCTCCAATCTGTCAGTCTCTTATCTGGATGATCTGGTGGCCAATAATAGCGGTTACCATCAAACATCAGCACAAGTCCTGATTCCTTTATGGAATTGGAATCAACGCACGGCCGGACAACAATTGGCCGAACATGCTCAAAAAGCGGCCGATCAATACACAGCCGCTTTAAAATTACGGGTAGCAGGATTAATCAGATCGGCTTTATGGAATATGGAACTGGAAAATATCCGTTATCAGCAAGCCAAAGCAGTGCTCGACGTTGCAAAAAAATTGTTGCTCAAAATTCAGCAGCGGGTTGATTTAGGAGATTTACCGCGTTCTGATTATCTACTGGCTAAAAGCGATTATTTGCAAAAACAATCCTTATTGACGCAAGCCGAAGCAAAAGTCATGCAAAGCCGGAAAATCTATTCCAATTTAACCGGAATCAACCGCATTCCCGATGATTTTAAAGAATCATTAAGCAAGATTGACTCAATTACCGATCAACACCCGGATTTGCAAGCCATCAACGCCTTGATTAAACGCCGACAAGCAAAAGTCAAATGGATAAAAAGCAAAGGCCTGGGTCAACCTATGCTGCAACTGGGCATGCAAAGTGAAAAAGGCTCCAGAAATGAAAACAGCATTGAAAGCGCCGGTTTGGGTTTTTCTATTCCCATTGGCGGACAGTCATTTCTGAACCCTAAAGTGGCTCAGGCTAATCTGCAATTAAATCTGGCAAAAACCCAGCGTGAATTTTTATATCGGTCATTGAAAAAAAATCTGCATGAAGCCAAACATGCTTTACAAGTAAACGAGACTGAACTGTCCATTGCCCATGAATTAAAAACAATCGCTGAAAAACATTTAAAAATGATCGAACTCAGTTTTACCACAGGAGAGATCAATCTGCTGGACTTGTTAAGAATTCAGGCAAAAACTTATAACGCTATTCGTTATGCTAGAGAACGGGAAATTCAACAACAACTTAATATCGCTCTTTACAATCAAGCAGCCGGAGTACAACCATGAGAACCCTATTCACAACCCTGCTGTTTGTAGTAAGTTTGAACAGTCAGGCTGGAGACCAACAAATTAATATCAGTCAACAACAACTGCTTAATCTGGGTATTAAAACCGGACAACTAGCAACAATCAAACACGTTCCTTTGTTATATGCACCGGCCAAGGTAACAATTCCGCCCAGTCAGGAATTTATTGTCAGCGCCGCCCAGGCCGGATTGATCAGCAGATTGAATGCCGCTATCGGTGATCCTGTTGAAAAAGGTCAGCTATTGGCCATCATTAAAAGCCCCCAGTTACTGACACTGCAACGCCAGTTTCTGAAGGCCAACAGTGATCGTCACCTGGCCTGGCTGACATATCAACGAGATAAAAAATTATTTCAGGAAGGCGTGATTTCCGACCGGCGATGGCAACAAACCCGTAGCCAGTACAACAGCAATGCCTCTACTGCTAATGAAGCGAAACAATTACTGGAAATTGCCGGCATGTCAGATGATGATATAAACCGTTTAGCCCAATCACGTCGATTAAACAGCCAATTGAATGTCCGTTCTCCAATCCAGGGTGTCGTCCTCGAACGCCGGGCAGTTGCCGGTGAGCGACTGGATATTTTACAACCCATTTATCGCATAGCCAATTTGCAGCAATTATGGCTGGAAATCAATATTCCTCAAGAACGCATTAATCAAATTAAACTGGGAGATAAAGTCCGGGTGGAAAACAGTCGGGTTACCGCCACTATCAGTTTACTGGGGCAAAGTGTCAATCTGCAAAATCAGACCGTACTGGCTCGGGCTGTTGTTGATGGTCACCCTGAGCAAATCAGAGCCGGACAAACAATCAATACACAGATAATTCAAAGCAGCGATCAAGTCGTTTATAAAGTTCCGAATTCAGCCATCTCACAAAGCAAAGGCCAATCTTATATTTTTATTCGTAACGAACAAGGCTTTAAAGTCCAGCCTGTCAAAGTCATCGGTAAACAAGACTCCGAAGCCATTATCAGTGGAGAAATCACAGGGAAAGAGCCGATCGCCATACAGGGTGTAGTCGCATTAAAAGCCAAATGGCTGGGCCTGGGAGAGGATGAATAAATGAGCGCATTAATCCGTTTTGCGCTGACTCAGCGTATTTTAATTATCCTGAGCGTATTATTGTTGACAGGTGGCGGTTATCTGGCATTTGAAAATATTCCCATTGACGCCTTTCCTGAAGTATCGCCCACCCAGGTAAAAATCATTGTTAAAGCCAACGGCATGACACCGGAGGAAGTAGAAGCCCGAATCACAGCGCCGATAGAAATTGAGTTACTGGGAATACCGAAACAAACCATGCTGCGCTCACTGGTAAAATATGCCATCACTGACATCACCATTGACTTTGAAGAAGGTACAGATATTTACTGGGCCAGGCAGCAGGTTGCGGAACGCCTGAACAATATTTGGGGGGCATTACCGAAAAATATTCAGGGCGGCATTGCGCCAATGACCACGCCTTTGGGGGAAATGTTCATGTTTACCATCGAAGGCGGCGACCTGGATTTGATGGAGCGCCGCACCTTGCTGGATTGGGTGATTCGTCCAGTATTACGCACTGTCCCCGGCGTTGCTGATGTCAACTCGCTGGGGGGTATGGTCAGAAGTTTTGAAGTGGTGCCGGACAATACCCGCATGGCGGCGCGCAATATTGGTATCAATCAATTGATCAATGCCTTACAGGCCAACAATCGTAATGATGGCTCCGGGCGTTTAACCGAAGGTGAAGAAGCACTGATTGTGCGTGTGGAAGGACGTATTCACACCCTGCATGATATTCGATCCATTGTCGTCGCACAGCAAAACGGCACCCCGGTTACTGTTGGAGATGTCGCTAACGTACGCATTGGTTCTTTAACGCGTTACGGCGCGGTCAGTAAAGACGGCAAAGGCGAGGCTGTAGTGGGACTGGTGTTAAGTTTACGCGGTGCCAATGCCCGTAAAACGGTTGAAGAAGTACAGGCCAAACTTGATGAACTCAGCAGCGGTTTTCCACAAGGCGTCAAAATAAAAGTCTTTTATAATCGCGGCACACTGGTCGGTAAGGCTGTCAATACCGTTTCTGAGGCGCTGATTCAAGCCATTTTTTTGGTCACTGTCATATTGATCTTGTTTTTAGGAAACTGGCGTGCTGCGTTAACTGTAGCATTAGCTCTGCCGATGGCTGCACTGATCACCTTCATTCTGATGAATTATTTTGAAATGTCAGCCAATTTAATGAGTCTGGGCGGCCTAGCTATTGCTATTGGCATGTTGGTGGATGGCGCTGTCGTAGTGGTGGAAAACAGTATCACACACCTGGCTGATAAAGAAAAAACCCGGCGCTTGCCACGTTTGCACACGCTTTATCGAGCCACACGGGAAGTGGCATTACCGGTTACCTCGGGTACTTTAATCATCATCATCGTGTTTTTGCCACTACTGACCTTGCAGGGTCTGGAAGGAAAACTGTTTACCCCCGTGGCGTTGACTATTGTCTTCGCTCTATCAGGGTCGTTGATTTTATCGCTCACTGTTATTCCGGTTCTGGCTTCCTATCTGCTAAAACAAGTAGCCGATGAAGAGCCTTGGTTGCCGCGTCAGTTGCAAAAATACTACCGTCCTGTTCTGTTGTGCTGTTTGCGTCACAGTAAAAAGGTTTTCTTGACAGCCGGCAGTCTGCTAATAATAACGGTCATCGTGTTTATTCAAATTGGCAGTACTTTCATGCCCACTCTGGACGAAGGCGATATTATCGTGCAACTGGAAAAACTGCCATCCATTACCCTGGAACAATCCGTTGCATTGGACAAACAGGTTCAAAAAAATATTCTTAAAAATATCCCCGAGGTATTAACGGCTGTTTCCCGTGTCGGCACTGATGAACTCGGGCTTGACCCGATGAGCCTGAATGATACTGATACTTTTCTGGTCTTAAAACCTAAAGATCAGTGGCGTATGGACACCAAAGAAGAGTTGTTGCATGAAATACGCCAGGTAATGGCGCAAACACCTGGTATCGCTTTTGTATTTACTCAACCCATTGAAATGAGAGTCTCAGAAATGTTGACCGGCACCCGAGGAGATGTTGCCGTCAAACTGTTTGGCAGCGATTTAGACATTCTCAATCAAAAAGCTCAGGAGATTGTTACCCTACTGAACAATATCCCCGGTTCCAGTGATGTCTTTGCCCGTCAAAATGAAGGTATGCAGTTTCTGCAAGTAAAAATAGATAAATATGCTGCCGGGCGCTGGGGACTGGACAGCGACATGGTTGAAACGCTGTTACGTTCACAAATAGAAGGTCTGAAAGTAGGTATCGTTCAGGAAGGACTGATCAGAACGCCATTACTTTTACGCGGCGCCAGTAATACTTCCAATTTTGAAAATTTGCAAATCACGCTACCGAATGGTGGACATATCCCCATTACCGCTATTGCAAAAATTGAACAGGTTGAAGGTCTGGTTTCGATAGCGCGTGAGCGCGGTCAACGTTATGTCGTTATTCGCAGTAATGTGGTGGATCGTGACCTGGTCAGTTTTGTTGACGATGCCCGAAAAGCTGTGGCAGAAAAAGTTAGTCTGCCAACCGGTTATTACGTTAAATTCGGCGGTCAGTTTGAAAATCAACAACGCGCAGCCGCCAGATTATCTCTGGTAATACCGGTGTCTTTAGGATTGATTTTTTTAATGCTGTTTTCCACCTTTGGTTCAGTCAGACAAGCGACCCTGGTATTATCCAATATCCCTCTGGCTATGATTGGTGGAGTATTCGCCTTGTGGATTTCCGGTGAATATTTATCGGTACCGGCTTCAGTCGGTTTCATCACTTTATTGGGTATTGCTGTAATGAACGGCGTGGTACTGGTTAACTATTTTAACCAGCTTTTAGCTACTGGCATGGAACTCGGTCAAGTGGTTGTGATCGGTTCCTGTAGACGTTTACGCCCGGTTTTAATGACGGCCTGTACCACAGCGTTCGGATTAATTCCCTTGTTGTTTGCCAGTGGCCCGGGTTCTGAAATTCAGCGCCCGTTAGCCATCGTTGTCATTGGCGGACTGATTTCCTCAACATTTCTGACCCTGATTTTATTACCCCTGTTATATCAATTATTCGGCCAACCCCGGGAGACTAGAACATGAGTTGCCATGAATTTTTAATTACTCTGAATGTACCGCCATCTCTTGAGGAAGCAGTTGTCGATTGTTTATTGACCTTTGAATCCGAACAAGGATTCAGCAGTCTGCCGGTTTATGCTCATAACCATAAAAATGAAAGACTGTCTCTGGCTGAGCAAGTCAGCGGCCGACAAAAAAAAATCCGTTTTCAAATGTATGTTGATAAAAATGATAAATCTGCTTTATTTAATAAATTGAAAACAGATTTTGCCGGCGCCGATATTCATTATTGGGTGATGCCGGTTATTGAAAAAGG
>CAYNIU010000132.1:0-6430 GCA_964397365.1 uncultured Methylomarinum sp.
ATTGGACTCCCCGCCTTTTATTAATTCCTGCAACTCATTGACATGCCGGCAATACTCTATATCTTCTTTGGTGATTAATCTTGAAAAGGGCGACCCGACTTCTTTCAAGTGTTCATAATCACCTGCATTAAGCAACATAGGAACAACCGAACCCACTCCCGGATAAGAATAAATATCATCAAAAGGACGAAAACCAAGCTTTAAATAGGAGTTCATATGATGCGGCTCACAAAGAATCAGAACTGCTGACACCTTGTTATCCAGTACAAATTTCATGACCTGACGATATAACCGCAAAGAAGTTGCTGATCCTCGATACTTTTCATCAATCATTAAACGTTCAATAATGCATATTTGCTTATCTTTCAAAATACTTTTGACTTTCCCAACTCGATACGATTCGATCATTGCATCATCAAACGCTGCATCTCCTCCCCAAAATAATCTAAGTGTCCCAATTGGCAGACTGTTTTTAACAGCTATAACTGCTCTCGCATCTTCATCATAATCATCACGCAATTCCTTGAGTACATGATCACCTTTATCTTTAAAGCGTCCCATTGCCTCAACATATATTTTATATCGAAGCTTATAAGAAGCATGCAACTCTTGCTCAGTTTCGGCAAATCTAACCCCATCAATCATGGTACACCAACTATAGAATTTAAATTCATGACGAGCATGAGTGTATTTTATTTAAATTAAATTAAACTTAAGAGGTTTTGGTAAAACCTGCAGTTTCATATGATTCCTACTTGATCAAACATTTCTTTTTTTTTAAAAGAAACCGGCGCGTATTAGTCATATGAACAGCAAATTCTTTGCTTATCGCTGTCATATCTATATCAGAACTATATCGCCCCAGTAAAAACAAGAGACTCATTATATTTTCTCCTGCGGGCGAAAAAGGTCTTAATATTAACCGACAAGCATTTAACACAAAGCCAGGTATCAACAGCCTTTTAACTTTTCTATCCAGCAAATCAGCATAAATATCAGTGACGCTTTGCCATGATAGCACCTCTGGCCCACCCAGCTCAATAATACGATTTTTCGCTGTCGACACTGCCAATGCTTTGATCATAAAAGCCGCCACATCGTCAATACAAATAAAAGCCTGTCTAGCCCTGCCACTGCCGGGTAACAAAGCAATCCCATGATTTTCCAGTATCCCGTTTGTTAACCTGGAATATAATTTAGTCAGCCAAAACCCCCGCAACAAAGTTGGCCGGGAAACCCCATCCATGACCCATCGACTGCCCATCACTGCATAGTAAATATCCATAAATGCGGCACATCTGAAAATAGTATAGGGAATACCAGATTCCACAATAAGTTGCTCAACCTGTCTTTTAACCTGAAATTCAGGAACCAGATCATCATAAGGTGAAGAGAAGGCTGAGATATAAATTAAATGTTCGACCTTATTACTTTGGCATGCGTTAATCAGGTGCTGATAATTTTTAACCTCATCCACACCAAATTCATCACCTTGACGGGGAATTATTGAACTCGCTGTCGTAATAACCTGAGTAATCCCAATACAGGCCCTCTCAACACTGGATGAATCAGCCAAATCACCGTGAACAACTTGCACAAGTTCAGAAACCGGTGGATTAAAACGGGAAACAGGCCTGACAAAAATCACACATTCCTGCCCCGCCTTTAACAACAGATCAAGTACAACCGATCCCAATTGACCACTTGCCCCGATGACTAAAACTTTACTCATTAATCTTTCCTTTGTCTATCTGGCAGAAATGGTTAACATTATGTCAAAAATCACAGGTCATTCCATATTATTTGCACAAGTCAAATCCTATATACCTTTCACGATTTTATCCAAACTTTTTTGCCAGATTCTCCTGAAACTCCCCTTATGAATTATCCGGTTTAAAAGCAAGTAAGATGCAAGTGCGAATTCATTTGCACAGTGTGGATAAATCCGCACCGACACCACCCAAAACAGATACGCAATTGCTTCTACTGTTTTATCCTGCTTAAAGTTGCCGACACAAAAGTGTAAACTATCTTCCATGGCACTCCGGCAAATAAAGGATAGTCGAAATTACAGCTATTGCCATCCCGTAAAATTTAACCGAGATTAAAGCTGATCATGAATACCATCCCTAAAGAAAGTATAATTAAACTCATTGAGGCCGGCATTCAGGCGCCGTCTGCCGACAATGGCCAACCCTGGAAATTCAAACTGTTGCAAGATGGCTTTGAATTGTGGCTAGATCACAACAATATGGGGCTATTTTTTGATGTCCACCAGATAGCCACCCGGATTAGTTGCGGAGCATTAATAGAAAACGTGGTTGCTATGGCCAATGCTTCAGGTTTATCAACACACATTAACACTGTTAATGAGCCTGTAAACGCCAATAAAGACATCAGTAAATTTGCACACCTCAGCTTTACCCCAACGGCGAATAAAAACAATGTGAATGATGTTATCGCAGCAATCTATAACCGTCACAGCAATAGAAATTTATTTCAATTTAATCGAAAAATACCTGAGCCACTTATGGCCGAATTGACTGACCTTGTACAATCCACAAAAAACTATCGCTTACAGGGCTATACAGCGTCGGAAAATAAAAAAGCCATCATTAAAATTATTACAGCGACAGATACTATCCGTTTTATTCACGAACAAATACATCACGATTTTTATAAAGTACTGCGTTTTGGCGATAACGCACAACGAACCCGTGATGGCCTGGCAGCTGCCACGCTGGGCATAGAATCCTTGCTTATTCCGCTATTGAAACGACTCAGACCCTGGTCTGTAACCCGACTTCTCAATCACATTGGTTTACATCATATCATGGCCTTTCGCGGCACTTGGCTACCGATGAAATCGGCTTCTAACATTGTATCAATTACACACTGTGGATCAGCCGATTACGTGGAATCAGGAAGGATTATGCAGCGTTTCTGGTTGCAAGCCAACAAAGCCGGGTTAAGCGTTCAAGCTTTAGGCGCTTTACCCTTGTTTCTTGCCCGCTTACATTTAGCTCAAGGCGAAGGTTTTACACAAACCCAGCTTGACACTATCTCTAAACTGGAAGAGGACTTTGTCAAAATCACACCGAAGTTCAGTAAAGAAAGCGATCAGATTGTCATGTTGTTTCGACTAGGGTATGGAAATAAGGTGGCAACAAGATCCTATCGAAGAACAATAGAGTCATTTTTGATAACGTAGTCTCTCATTATTACAAAATCAAACAATTAACCGCACACAAAAAACCCCGGTTGAAAAAATTTCCAAACCGGGGTTTAAAAGCAGGCGTTAACCCGTTTGATTATTTCACACTACGGCGACGCTGTGCTATACCGCCTAACAATACTGCAACACCCATCAAAGCCAGTGTATTGGGTTCTGGTATGGTTTTGAAATCAGCGGTTGTGTTTGTAGATACCAACCAACCTGCATTAGTACCAGTTGATCTAGCAAATGCGCTTGCATTACCAACTACATCAAAAAATTGACCTGCTCTGGCACCAGACTCTATACCATTGTTTTCTATAGGCAATCCACCAGGGTTATCAAGAATACTCAAACCAAATTCAGCACTACCTGCCTGAGGAGAACCAGCCGTTGCACCGGCTAATATACTTAGACTTGGACTTCTAGCTTGCCAGAAATCAGCATCACCAACTTTTGCAGCATCAATACCCAAAGAGGCAATGTAATTACTACTCAGGACTTTAGCAATCCCTGTAGCTGGGGTGCTTGAAAAAAGAGTGGTCAGTGTACCAGACGTATTTTCATAAAGATTAATCATAGCACCGGCACCTCCTAACAAGTTTCCGGTAGCTACAAAATCAAAACTATCAACACCTACACCCGCGCCATTCGCAGTAAAATTTGCAATTTTTGCTTCTGAATAGGCCAGCAACCCATAAGGAGCTCCAAAACCAGCAAAATCACTAATCGGAGTGCCATTGACATCGGTAAATCTCAGGATAGCTTGAAAAATATCTCCATTCTGCAAACTACCGCTGGTTATTACATCATATGTCTTACCATCCTTTAAAGTAACCGCTCCAGTTCCAGCTGCATTAAGCCTCAGTACGCGATCAACATCAGTGTCCTGAATCTGATTCTGAGCATTAGCGTTCAAAAGCCCATTAATCAAAGCACCAGCATGACTCACTGGCGACATCATAATCGCAGCAGCAACAAGCGCCGCAGTAAAAATTTGTTTAATTGGTAACATAACTATCACCCTTTCCTCTTTAATAAAATAAAAAACCATCAATATATAACGAAATAGCTAAAGTGATATTTTTCAGCACTACACCTTCTGACTGTTAATACACTTAAACCCCACTATTCTGACAAATTTAGAGCAGAATTCATGCCAATTTTATTTTATTATCCATTTCAACAAGTTAAGAACCACCCAAGCTTTTATATCACTTTATGTGTAAAAAAAACAGACACATTGAGTAGCGTTAGCTCTTGTTTACCTTTATTTTTATAGCGTTAAAGAAAAGTTTGCCCCCAATAACATTGCTCATGACGATCTCCTTAGACCTGGAATCTCTATATAACTGGGACTTTCGGATCATTTCCGCCAATCAAACCACAAAAAATATTGTAAAAAATCCTGGCACTTTAAATCAGCTTCGTTTAAACAAAAGCGGCTTAGTTAAATCACTAACGAATCCACCGAACATAAAAAAAGGGGCGGATTCATCCGCATTATTCAAATAAATTCAAACCTACAGCACATCTCTTATTGGAACGATACTTTCTCTTAAAAAAATCAAATACCCAATTTTTTACGCGCTAAAAAAAATTTCAATAACTGTATTGGATTGCGATTTCCCTTCCACAAATAACTATTTTTCAATCTATTCAGACGGGCGTCATAACAACTGTAATGAGGTACAGACTTAAGCTCTTCAGGATGAAGCAAAGCCAATATCGCTTTGGTAATAATGATACCTGTTGCCAATTTGCAACCGCTGGCAATACTGGGGGCCTTGCGGGTATCAAGATCAAATGCATCTGGCTGAATATATTTAAGATGAAATCCAGCAGGAGCGGCGGCCAAAGCCATTTTCAATGCCTGCAAACCCAACGGAGCCTGATAATCTATATCAAAATATTCATCAAATGACATACCATCGGACATAAACACCAAGGCGCCTACTCCAAATCCCATAGGTACGCCGAATACAGCCGGAATACCCCGTTGCATACAGGCATTAATAATTAAGCGATGCACCTTAATTTCAAAAAACTCAACGGCATCAACAAAAACATCAACTCCCGTTAAAAAATCATCCACGTTATCTTCATTAATGCCTGTACCATAGGTTTTTATGCTGGCTTCAGGATTAATATCCATAGCAAGCTCTTTCATTACATCCATTTTATTGCGCCCCACAGTAGACATCGTGGCGCCATACTGCCGGTTAAAGTTTCCCATTTCAAATTCATCAAAATCTGATATTTTTAAATTAGCCGCGCCTGCACGCAGCAAAGTAATCAAATAATCACCACCCACACCACCCATACCGGCAATGGCAAAAGTGGCGTTTTTCAAACGTTCTTGTTGTTCAGTCGAGGTAATGCCGTGGTTTCTGGAAAAAGCCAAGTTATAATCAAATGTGGACATATTGCTTTCCTGCTTGTTTAATTAAAAGGAAGTGGTTTTGTCTCTGTCTCTGCCAACACCTAAGTCAAGAAATACAAGAATGCCGGTGGAAATTCATTCACACTGTATGGATAAATCCACCCTTACACTGAATTAATCTAAAACAGACAAAACAACTTAATGGCTACGGGTCAGGGTATAGAAACAAAACATGCGTTGTACATTATCAATCAATCATCTAATCTGGATTCCTGCAAATAACGATCCTGGTAATATTTTTCAACCTCTTCGGGCTTATGTCCATATTTCAAATATTCATTACGCCAGCTTTTAGCCTTCTCACAATGAGGATGACATTGATTCTGGATAGGACAATAGCGGCGTTCTATTTCATTGGTAATGGCTAATGCCCATTGCAACGAGCCATTGGCCCATTCGCAATATTCACACCAAACTTTATCGGCAAAACGCAAATGCGCTATGTTATGTCGGTCAAAATTAAAATAAGGCCTGGGGTCAATGCTTTTTTGTCTTCTGATCCAGAAGTACACGACATTAAAAAAAACCAGAAACAGATATAAAGGTAATAAGGCTATTGCAAACAGCAGTATTAGCAACATGCCTATAAAAGGCCCTACAGCCCCTAATCTTTGCTTATGGATCTTATTCAATTTACGAATACATTGATCTATATTGGCTTTTTGCGGGGAAACTTCTGAATTCATGTGCATCATCCTCAAATATTCACTACAGTAAATACATTATAGACTTGCCTTCAGGAGTCGTTAAGAAAACTTGTTTATGAGCGCTAT
>CAYNIU010000133.1:0-6406 GCA_964397365.1 uncultured Methylomarinum sp.
TGGGTCATCAGTATTTCAAGTTGACCTTCCAGTCTGGCCACCTTTTTTTCGGCATTGGATGCGTGCTTTCTAGCTGTTTAAGTGTAATTCTTTTGGTTGTAAATGACGGGAATTCCACGATTAAACTCAATTGCCCAATTGTAGCGCTTTTGTTTGGAGTTATAATTATGAATGACGACAATTCCTGACATATTATCTTGATATAACTTGCCAAGTTTTAATATTACCGAAGCTTGAGCGCATATAAATAGATGAACCTTATTGGCTTTTTTGGCTAGCGTGGTAATTATATGAGCTAATTCTTTAACAATTTGATCTTGAATTGGTTCAGCTGGAAGTGCATCAAACCGAAACCCACTATTGAGCCTAATTTTTAAGGTATGCTCCCTGATTTCTTCTGGTAATTCGTTTTCCATAATCTCATTTGTAAAAGAAATCGATAAAGCTATTTCATTCTTTGAATTAGGTAAAACTTCCGATATTTTTTCTGCTCTGTTAACTCCCTTATAGCTGTAATCCAATGATTCATTTGGCCCAACATCGTCCAATAAATGCCATTTATCACTTGAACGCTCGTGCTCTAGTACTCTGACTGGCAAATGACCATTTCTAAAGAGCGTCCCCACAAGATATAAAAATGGAACAGAACCTAAAGCCGCTAAATAAGCTTTCTCAACACTATTGTGCTCTAGACGATTATTTATCGTGCGAGTATAAAAAGAATATTCATCTATTATTTCTTGAGCAATATATGATGATATTTTTTTGAATTTTACGTCTTTTATTTTTTTTTGAACATTCGTTGGTAAAGCATAGACAGGTAAATTTTCATTAATATTGTCAAATCCCGGTATAAAAAATAAAGCTATGTTTTTAATTCCAGACAGTCTATGAAGTATGATGTATCTATGTATACACAATACCATCCCCACAAGAAGCAAGATATAGCCAAAAATTTGTACACACCGTTCGCTGTCACTCGCTAAAGCTCCAATAGAAAGCTCATTACCTTCGTTACTTGTAAAAAATAATGTTACTGTAAATGGTGCTACACCTATGAGCATCACTCCAGAGCTTAAGACTCCTAATGCAATTTTGCTTTGCGTGTCACCCTTGATACGTTCCCATACTTTAATTATCTGATTAAGAATTTTGAAACTCATAATTTGTTATTTTTCCTTTAGGAAATAAAGAGACTGATTTAGTACCGACAATAGCGAATAAGAATCCAGGAATTGTCGGATTGCGACCGATACATTCATTCCAATCTTTCTCGTCAAGATAAGACGGTGATGGATGAGATTCAGGATGGGTATGCCATGTCCCAAGATAAAAACATTTTCCTCCTGTTATGTGAAAAGCTTTATCTACCTCTTTTTGATGCCCATAGTCACATAATATAAACGAAGTTCGCTTTCGTCGGTCACTCTTCATAGGTTGAGTACATTGTTCCACAAAAAACGTTTTGGTTTCTGGCTCAAAACCACCAATTAAAACACCACAAGCTTCGCGACTAAATATACTAGTCTGACGGTATTTGTTCCAAATTCTCCAAACTTCATTAGAAATTTGAACTTGTAAGAGGCTGCAACCAATAATGTTATATTCATCCATAACAAACGTTACAAGACTCCCTTCCCAAGGGCACATATTTCAGGACATTATTAAAACGCCAATAACGATGAGTTAATGTGATACCAGTTTGCTCTGCCATTAATGAGTCTCCTTTCCAAGATACTGATACTCCATGCACAATTTCTCCAAGAAGACATCTAATTGCTAACTTTGCAGCAATAGCAGCCGTTTGCATAGAATCAATGCTAGAGAATGCAATAAATTCAGTTCCACATCCACCAATGCTTGTCATAATATTTTGATCGCGTTTAATAAAGTTAACATTTGGATATAAGCCAGGTTCATCAGTATCATTATCAATATACGCACAAGCCAAACAACCTTTTTTATCAGAAAATGTCGCTAATGCATGTCCTCCAATCCCAAATGGTTCATTCCATGTGTAAATGACTGGAGTTTTGATACCAGTGAACCTAATAAACTCATTGAATTTTCTTTCATGTGTTGGAGAACCAATGGCAACAATAATAACGTCGAATTTTTTCCAGAAGTCTATCTCGGTTATGTCTAGCAGCTTTTTTTTGTTTGAAATAATCTTTAAAAAAGGGTATTTGTACTCTAAATCAAACTTTAATCCCTCAGACTTAAAATAAAAAAGAAAGTTGGGGTCTAGCTTATGTCTGTGAATATTTTCAATTTTATAAATATCATTATCAATAAGCGTTAATTGTCCAATTCCTGAACTGGCTAACATATCAGATATGTAGCCACCTAGACTACCACATCCAACTAAACATACATTTCGTTCATTAAGTTGAATTTCCCCACCACCACGAGGGATAAGCATATCTTTGGATACAACATCTGTTTCAATAGCCTCTAATACCCAATTTGTCATTGAATCAGGTGTAAGTGGAAGATTTATTTTTTGATTGCTGGCGCAGTAAATACCAAACCAAACGGCATCAGAACCAATTGTAGAGTTACACACAATAAAAAACTCCCGAGCTTTGTTAAGGCGGGAAAAATTGGCAAGCTTACGCTGTTTGTTTTCAGATAACGATGTTATTTGTTTTCGCCACCAGTCATCTATGCTTTCAGTTGGAGAAGGAGGTGGAAGTAATGGATCAATAGGAATTAACAGTCCTTTTCCTTTATTGATTCGTTTACTGCTTTTACTGTTTTTGAGTAAATAGTGCTTGGAATTACGATGATGTTCAGTATCCGCAATTGCATACGTTTTAGCATCAATTCCAGACCTTACGTTTTTGACGTCTGATCGAATAACCAATTCTGTGATGTCGTTTGTAGGTTCAACAATACAAATAAGGCTCTTCTTGCAATTTGTATGAAACCTCCAAACACCAGAAAACTCCCTCATTAGTTCAGTCTCGTTATATGAGGCATCGTTCAAGGATTTATCTAGAATTGCGAGTACCTTTTTAAGTGAAGATATAAAGACAATCCCGGGACTATGAAAATCAGCGCTAAAACTTTCTTTTTCACCAAAACAAATATCAGCATAGCCATCTGGCCCCCAGGCTACATGAGCAAGATCACCATATTTGAGTCTATCTACAAGATGAAAATGTGGTAGAGAAACCGGAAAATCATTAGGTATCTGGGCACGAATTTCAACTTCATAAACACCTAATTGATGAGTAGTGAATATTTCTTTGTCATCTTTATTTAATGAATACGTTATCCCTTCGTTTGACAAGCATTCAATTATTGATCGCGTATTAAGCTCCATTCGATACCCCAACTAAACCAGGGCTTTTTGACGTTACTCTTGCAGCTAATTTGTTAGCGCCATTGTCATTAGGAAGTGGAAAATCATCACCAAATTGTTCCTGTAGCAATTCACACTTTTCCTTTAACGATTCCTTATCCTCAACATCATGGAGCACATCTAATAATTTATTTAATCTATTTTTCAAGGTAGTTCCGATATTTCTCCCATTACCATTAAAGATGTCATTATTAGGGGTTACTGGAAGATTGACACAAATTCTATAATTACCCTCGCCCTCACCAATAAAATAGCTTTTTTCGTTTAGAATTACTTCAAGAGTATTTATTAGAGCTAAATGATCGTCAGCTTTCCCAGAATCATCATCGAAATTCGGTTTAAAAGATTCCTTAAACATTACAGTCAAAGCTATTGAAAAAACTTTTTTACGCTGACTTTCAGAATTATATTTAAAATCCCGCCAACGCTTAATATATCTAACTAACCGGTAAAATTGCCTTTTTTCTTCGGATGTTAAATTCTCTAAAAATGATTGATGATGAGTATCAGATGTTATCCAATCAACCAACCCTTTTGGGTCTGCATCATCCCAGCATCTATTTTCTTCGTTTGAATTTTCCTTTCCAACAGCTAATTGATAATTGCCAAATAAATTTACTCGATAAACTGGAAAGTCAATATGAAGTGGCTTGCTTTTATAATCAGCGGTTACACACGGCTTTTTTATCTTGGGTTCTTTAAAACCATGTTTTAACAGAACACGCTTAACTATTTTCTTAGGCTCAATAGGGTTATCAGGTGACGTAGTTCTGGTAATTGCGATTGCTCGGTCAATGTCATAATCACCGTCTAAAGGAATAATCCCAGTATGTGTTGCAAGTGACCCTTGCAGAAAATTAGAGTGAACTTCATACCCTTCGTCTACAAATGCATTTTCAACCTTTGGTGTGATAAGGTCATCTTTCTCTCGGGCCTCTTTATATTTATCACTTTGCCGGGTTAGCGCAATTTTATTTGCAAATTTTATGTATTGTGATTGTAAGGTCATTGGAAACTCCGATGGTATTAAAATGTCGTGGATATTCCACACAATTTTTCAGACAAATAATTGTTAATTTCATGATTACTGGATGCAAAGAATCCTTTCCATCAGAAACGCCCGCCACTGATATTCCGCCACCTCCAGTGAAACCCCAAACAGTTCTGATACTTGTGATATATTCTCAAATTGCGACACATGCTCAGCAGAAACCAGCAACTCGCCGCCAAAGCAATTGGCCTACAATTCGCTATTGCGAAAATTGGGTATACTGGTTGATGTTTCTTTCCGTGCAAATTCCAGACCGGAATACAGGAATAAATGTCCAAACTCATGTGCGATAGTTATACGATCCCGCACTTACCGGCACAGGCGCATTCATAAATATACGAATCAGCATAATTTTTTCATCCGGATAGGTGATGCCATGATTGTCCCACATTTCAGCAATTTCCCTGATGCCATAAACAAAATCCGGATCAATCTGATGGTGGACACCCACAAACTCAACGATTGAAAAATAAGAATCGGTCCAGCAAAAAAGCTGCTATGAATTACTTTTCCTTTCTTACGCCCTTAAACGGTTTGCCATCGGATTTTACATCCATGAATCGACCAGTATTTGTATCTCGTTTAACCCAGTGTCCGGAGGGCGTTTGAGTTTGTGAACGTTCGCGTACAGCACCATTACGATGACCATCGCCTGCTGGTGGATTTGTTGCCATAAAAACTCCTATAGGTTATGTTGAATAATCATAGTGAAAATATAGCATAATCGTTTTGATTATGTCAAGCGTTCAAAAAGTTGACTTATTGTCGTAATTATTTAGAATGTGTTGCTATGAATAGCATTACAGAAAGCTTAGAAGAACTGAATCACGCTCAACGCGAACGACTAATTTTTATTGAATTTAGGTTGTATTTTTTGGGCGACGTTCGGCGGCAAGATCTAATACAACGGTTTGGAATTGCTCCTGCTGTTGCTACAAGGGATTTTGCACAGTATCGAGAGTTGTTCCCCCATAACATCAATTTCGATAACAAATCCAAGCGCTATGTGTTAGGCGATAATTTTTCTCCGGTATTTAACCATTCATCAGAGCGCGTTTTAACTGCGTTGTCTCGGGGATTTGGAGACGGCATTGGGGGAAGTCACCAACCTTTGCTGACATGCGAAACACCCATCATACTCAATCAGCCATCTGTAGCGATACTTGCTCCAATTACTCGGGCTATACACCAACAAAAAGTGGTAAATATCGATTACACCTCGCATAGCAGTGGACTTTCAACGCGAGAAATTGCTCCATTTGCATTGGTTAATGACGGTTTACGTTGGCACGTTCGCGTTTTTGACCGTAAGAGGCAGGCATTTATTGATTTGGTAATCACCCGAATACTCAAAAGCCAGCTTATCGAAGAGAGTGAGGTTTTGCCTCATGAACAGTCAAGCGCCGACATTCAATGGAATCGAATTGTTGAATTGGATTTAGTACCGCACCCTAACCAAGAACACCCTGAGATTATCGAAAATGATTATGGAATGACTGATGGTGTATTACATCTAAAGATCAGAGCGGCTGTTGCTGGCTATATGTTACGACAATGGATTGTGGACTGCTCATCAAAGCATAGTCTTGAAGGTAAAGAATATCGATTATGGCTAAAAAATCACTTGGCGCTTTACGATGTTGCTAGTGCTCAGTTTGCCCCCGGTTATGAATCACCTAAAGCTTAAAATTCAGACAGGGCTCGTAGGGATTACCGGTATCTAAAATAGGCAATTTATATCGTTTTGAGCAGGTGAAAAAGGCTGATTTGTTCATCAACCTGACAATAAAATTACTAATTTTGAAGTTTAGAAAAGTGTACTGATCAAGTCTCACCGAACACTTTCATTAGAGAATTTTCATAGTATTATTGGACTCTTGGATCGGTAATATCCTTACAATCTACCAAATCCCATTTTCCATTATTTCTATATAGGCGTTTGTTTTTATCCGGATAATCGGCGACATCCTGATCAAGACGTTGTCCCA
>CAYNIU010000134.1:0-6379 GCA_964397365.1 uncultured Methylomarinum sp.
TACTTGCCGAACAATTACAAATGGCCATGCAGACCATGGATGAAATATCATCTGAATATACAAGGGTATTTAGTGGTACACAGAGTGAGCTGGAACTGGAGAACAGCAGTAAAAAAATGATGCGTATCTTTGCCGATGCTGAGAAAACTATTCGTTCTTCATTTAAGGAATTGAAGAATGAATAACTATGAGTCTTTGGCTATCGAAGTTATCTGAATAAAACAGCAGCGGTGATAATGGCCGCACTGGTCAAAATGGCCCAGAGGGTATTGCTATGATTATTTTCCACTTGACGCCGTAACTGTTCAATTTCACGGTTGTTGGTTTCCAGTTGTTGTTTGCTTTTGACGGCGCTGTCTAACGCCTGGAAAACCATTGTTGGCAGTTCCGGGAAGTGTTCGGCAATTTCGGGGAATTGATCCATTGCCTTTTTAAGTTTGGCTTTAGCTCCTAAACGCTCTTTAAACCAGTTTTCCAGAAACGGTTTAGCAGTTTGCCAAAGATCCAGTTCGGGATATAACTGTCGGCCCAGACCTTCTATATTCAACAAGGTTTTTTGCAGTAACACCAGTTGCGGTTGAACCACCATATCAAAACGTCTGGCAGTCTGGAATAAACGCAGTAACAGTAAACCAAAAGAAATATCTTTTAACGGTTTGTCAAAAATCGGTTCACAGACGCTACGTATGGCTGATTCAAATTCTTCCACCCGGGTGGAACTGGGTACCCAGCCGGATTCAATATGCATTTGTGCTACCCGGCGATAATCGCGGTTAAAAAAAGCGAGAAAATTTTCCGCCAGATAACGCTGGTCGGAAGGCGATAAAGTGCCGACAATGCCGAAATCCACAGCCAGATATTTGTCCGGCAACTCGACAAAGATATTGCCGGGGTGCATGTCGGCGTGGAAGAAATTGTCGCGAAATACCTGGGTAAAGAAAATTTCCACGCCTCTTTCGGCCAGTAATTTAAAATCGGCGTTACCCTGACGAAGTTGCTCAATTTCACCGACTGGAATACCGTAAATACGTTCCATGACCAGGACTTTCTGGCGCGTTAATGGCCAATGTATTTCCGGTACATATAACGCTTCAGAACCTTCAAAATTACGACGGATTTTGCTGGCATTGGCCGCTTCCCGAACCAGATCCAGTTCATCCAAAACAGTCTTTTCAAATTCGGCAACAACCTCGGTTGCCCGCAGGCGACGAGCATCACTCCAGAATCTTTCCGCCAGTCTGGCCAATTCATACAACAGTCCCACATCGGAATGAATACGCTCTTCGATATCCGGTCGCAGTACTTTAACGATGACTTTTTCGCCACTCTTTAATGTTGCTGTATGGACTTGGGCAACCGAGGCGGATGCCAAAGGCGAGGCGTCGAATTCGGCAAAAGCCTGGGAAATTTTTTGTCCCAATTGTTGTTCAATGATCTGCCGCGCTGTTTCATTGGGAAACGGCGGAACCTTGTCCTGCAATTTTACCAGTTCATCGGCAATATCTTCGGGCAACAGGTCTTTGCGGGTGGATAAGGCCTGACCAAACTTGACGTATATTGGACCCAGATCTTCCAGGGTTCGCCGGATTCTGACGCCGCGCGGTTCTGACGGTTTTCTCAGCCAGTAATTGGGTGACAAGAAGGCCAGAAAACGAACAGGGCGGAATAAATGCGTTTTCAGAACGATTTCGTCCAGGCCATGAAACATCATGACCCAGTTAATATGGATTAAACGCATTAATATTTTAGGGCGGATCACATTGTTACCTTGGTATTGTTATCGGGGTGATTGAGGTGGGACGGGTAAATGAATTGGGTTAATTCAGCGCTATATTTTCTCAGTCGCTTCAAAAGCTGCTGTTAGTCGCTCAATTCTGGCATGTAAACGATCAAAATCGGATCGCAGTTCATCGACCTGGCGATAAAAAATATCGGCTTCCGCTTTGGCAGGTAAATCCCGGGTTTCTTCCTGCAGAAATTCTTCTGTGTTAAGGCGGAGAGTTTCCAAAGATTGTTGGCTCCAGTGGCGACCGGAGCGGAAAAGATTGCCGACTTTATGAGCAACAATGTCACCGGTAACCTGCGATAGTTTCTCCTCCAGATCAATATCCAGATTTTTAAATAGCTGCTGAAATTTTTGACCAATATGGGTATCACCTTCAATGCCTACATCACCGTTGAAAACCGAACGCATAGAAGAGGCATTTAAGCCCATCAGACCCAGCGCTGTCAGTGTGCCGGTAATGGTGGTATCGACATCGCCCTGATAATATTCCAGAATTTGGATTTTATCAGTGGTCGGGCACAGATACAGGGTTTCATCAAACGGTTCAATGGTCACGGCAATGACCTTACCTGCCAGAGGCGTTAAAAACAGGCCGGCATCTTCATCCAATGACAGGTACTGATTAAGCGCTGTTTCCAGAAAACCGGTTAATATTGGTTTGATAATCATCTGTTCAGTTTCCCATAGATAGATGGCGTGGAAATGTAGGGTGCGTATCGCCTACCTTAATTATGGTAGTTTGCGATGCCTACCCCTACCAACTTTATCACTCAGATTTTGTAACCCCGATGAACAGCGACAATGCCCTGGGTCATGTTGAAATATTCACAGCGTTCCAGACCGGCATTTTCCATCATTTGTTTTAATTCATCCTGTTTAGGATGCATACGGATGGATTCAGCCAGATAGCGGTAACTGTCTTCATCCTTGGCGACTATGGCGCCGATTTTAGGCAACAGCTTGAAAGAATAAAAATCGTAAACTTTTTCAGTGATTTTGTCAGTAGGGTGGGAAAACTCTAGGACAATCACGCGACCGCCTGGTTTCAATACCCGGTACATTGATCTTAAAGCTGCATCTTTATCGGTGACATTACGCAAACCAAATGCGATGCAGACACAGTCAAAGGTATTGTCTTCAAAAGGTAAGCACTCAGCATTGACCTGGGCATAACGTATGTTTCCCGTCAATCCTTTATCAATAAGACGGCTGCGACCGGTACGCAGCATTTGTGAATTAATATCGGCCAAAACGACTTGGCCGCTTTTACCGACACGTTTTTCAAATAATGTCGTTAAATCACCGGTTCCGCCAGCCAGATCAAGAACCTGGTCACCGCTTCTGACATTGGCCAATTGTACCGCGATTCTTTTCCAGATCCTGTGGATGCCCAAAGACATCAGGTCGTTCATAATGTCATACTGGCTGGCGACCGAATCAAAGACGCCGCGCACCATTTTGACTTTTTCTTCGCTACGGACTTGTTTGAAGCCAAAGTGAGTTGTGTTTTCGTTTGTCATATTGTTTGTCTCGTTTACTGCGACTCTTGTCGTTGATGGCCGGCAGCTTGACATTCGTTCAGGTATGCCGGCCACAGGATTTCATATTCAGAGCCCAGTTTATACAGCAAATCCCAGGTGTATATGCCGCTGTTATGGCCGTCACTAAAAGTCGGAGCAATGGCGTAATTACCTACCGCCCGGATTTCATTGATGGTCACGTTTTCTTTACCGACCTGTAATATTTCCTGTCCCGGGCCGTGGCCTAGCGCCTCGGCAGAAGGGGTGTACACACGCAAATATTCACAGGGTAGTTTGAATGTTTTACCATCGTCAAAACTGACTTCCAGTATTGCAGATAACTGATGCAGTTTGATTTCGGATGGTGTTCGGTGGCTTTTTTCAACAATTAAACGCATGATTTTAAAGAATATAGCGGCTTAAATCTTCATCTTCTGCAAATTCTGTCAGATGGGCGTCAACATAAGAGGTGTCTATGATAATGGATTTTTCAGTTATATCGGGCGCTTTAAAAGAAATATCTTCAAGCAGACGTTCCAGAATAGTATGCAGCCTTCTGGCGCCAATATTTTCAGTGGTTTCATTCACCTGCCAACCCAACTCGGCAATGCGTTTTATGCCGTCTTCAGTAAACTGTAATTCCACACCTTCAGTTTTTAATAAGGCCTGATATTGTTCAGTTAAAGAGGCATCCGGCTCGGTTAAAATGCGCACAAAGTCATCGGCTGACAAGGCATCCAGTTCAACACGAATCGGAAATCGCCCCTGTAATTCAGGAATCAAGTCTGAAGGTTTGGTTAAATGAAAAGCCCCGGATGCAATAAACAGAATATGATCCGTTTTGACTGTGCCATATTTGGTGCTGACAGTGCTGCCTTCAACCAGTGGCAATAAGTCGCGCTGCACTCCTTCTCGAGATACCTCGCCACCGCTACCACCTAGTTCTGAACGCTTACAAACCTTATCAATTTCATCCAGAAAAACGATACCGTTTTGTTCAACGGCTTCCACCGCAGATAATTTAATATCGTCTTCATTAACCAGTTTAGCCGCTTCTTCTTCCTGTAAAACCTTCAGTGCATCCTTGATTTTAAGTTTGCGTTCTTTGGTTTTGTTGGTATTCAGGTTTTGAAACATGCCCTGCAATTGGCTAGTCATTTCTTCCATACCGGGAGGCGCCATGATTTCAACACCAACTGATGGTGCTATAACATCAATTTCAATTTCCTTGTCATCAAGGGAGCCTTCGCGTAATTTTTTACGCATTTTCTGGCGGGTAGAGGCTTCTGTATCTGACAACATCCCTTGGTCCGCTGAAGGCAACAAGATATCCAGTATTTTATCTTCGGCGGCATCCGCAGCGCGGTTCTGTACTTTTTCCATAGCCGTCATACGCGTCATTTTGACGGCGGTATCGACCAGGTCTCTAATGATAGACTCAACATCTCGACCAACATAACCCACTTCGGTAAATTTGGTGGCTTCAATCTTAATAAACGGCGCATTGGCAAGACGCGCCAGGCGACGGGCAATTTCAGTTTTCCCGACCCCGGTCGGCCCTATCATTAAAATGTTTTTAGGCGTGATTTCTTCACGTAATAGCGGGTCAACCCTGCTGCGACGCCAGCGGTTACGCAGGGCTATAGCGACAGAGCGCTTGGCGCTGGCCTGACCAATAATGTGTTTGTCCAGTTCGCTTACAATTTCTTTTGGTGTCATTTGGGTCATTTGATTACTCTTGTAACTCAGCGTCTAATTCTTCAATGCGTAAATTATGGTTGGTATAAATACAAATATCGGCAGCAATATTCAGAGATTTTTCCACAATTTCACGGGCGCTCAAATCAGTATTTTCCAATAAAGCGCGTGCTGCTGACTGAGCATATGAGCCGCCGGAACCGATAGCCATCAAGTCGAATTCTGGTTCAATGACATCACCGGTGCCAGAAATAATTAATGAAGTCTTGGCGTCAGCAATGGTCAGTAAGGCTTCCAGTTTACGCAACGCCCGGTCTGTTCGCCAGTCTTTCGCCATTTCCACCGCCGCACGCGTTAAATGTCCACGATGTTTTTCCAGTTTGCCTTCAAAATGTTCAAATAGGGTAAACGCATCTGCCGTTGCTCCGGCAAAACCGGCAATAACCTTATCGTGATATAAACGGCGCACTTTACGCGCATTACCCTTCATAACCGTATTTCCTAAAGTGACCTGACCGTCACCGCCGATAACCACTTTGTCGTCGCGACGGACGGAAAGTATCGTTGTGCCTCTAAAACTCACTGCTACTCCACTTGATAAAAATCTTAACTTGACAATTTTACATGTTCTTGATGAATATGGGGTAAAAGTTTGAGTTTTAAACCAGTAATTTAACAAATTAACCAACAATAATGTTTAGGCTGGTCAGTGATTATTCATAATAACCTGATAGTCTGTCCTTCATTAACAAGACAAAAGGTGTGTTATGGAAGCACTGGATCAAATTTCAACCACACTGGCATTAACCATGGGACTCGCCTGGGCGAGCGGTATTAACCTTTATGCCACATTGTTTACTCTCGGTTATCTGGCTAATACTGGTAATATAGATTTACCTCCAGATTTGCAAATAGTGGCAAACCCTGGAGTGATGGCCGCCGCCGGGCTGATGTATTGTGTCGAATTTTTTGCCGACAAAATTCCAGGCGTGGATACAGGTTGGGATACCTTACATACATTTATTCGCATTCCGGCTGGCGCTATGCTGGCTGCCGGCACAGTCGGCGATCTAAATCCGGCTGTTGAAGTAATGGCGGCTATTCTGGGTGGCGGTATGGCCGCCGGTTCTCATGCCACAAAGGCCGGAACTCGAGTTTTGATCAATTCATCGCCGGAGCCTTTTAGCAACTGGACGGCATCAATAGGCGAAGATATTGCTGTTATCGGCGGTGTATGGGCCTGTCTAAATCATCCTCTTGTTTTTTTGCTGGCATTGGCTTTATTTATTGTGTTGATGATTTGGTTGTTGCCCAAAATATGGAAAGGCATCAAAAAAGTTTTTAGTTTTATAATCAATTTGTTCGCAAAAAAAGA
>CAYNIU010000135.1:0-1242 GCA_964397365.1 uncultured Methylomarinum sp.
GACTTCATCAAAAATCAGCGCCTTGCTTTTGTAATAACTGACCTGTTCAAAATCAGTCAAGTCATCAATACCGAGTTTGCTCATAACCTTACCCAGACTGGTCGCCTTTATCAGCAAGGTAAAATAAATACTGCCAATGGTAATGGCGGTCACAAATTCTTTAACTGTAAACGGATAATTCCAGCCCGGCAAAGATATTTTATCGGGTATTAACAGCACCATAATGACGGCTAATGAACCCCGTAAACTGCCCCAGGATAATAAATGCATCCAAGATAACGGAATTGGCTGTTCTTTTTTAAGCAGATTTAAAAAACCAAGAACCGGATAAATAGCCAAAGCCCGTCCTATCATCACCACAATAATGGATAAAGCAATCGGCATAATCGCCACATGTAAATCAATCGACTGTTCGACGAACAGCAAACCCATCAGAATAAACACCAGGGAATTGGTCACAAAGGCGAAATAGCTCCAGAACTTTTCCATGTATTCTTCAACGCCTGAAGACATTTTAAAACGCCCGAAATTACCGATAACCATCGACGCAACCATGGTGGCAATAATGGATGAAAAACGAATCTGCTGACCGGCGACCACAATATGCTCAGAAATGACTTCAGTCAAAATAAAGGTGAAGTGCGCTACTAAAAGAGTCAGGGTGATTTCCAGATGCTCATGCCCTTTCACCGATTCAATCAATTTGGAAAACAAAAAACCCATCAGTAAACCGAAAACGATCCCTCCAAACAGCATAATAACGAAATTCAATAAACCACTGATAATAGAGGTGATCCCGGTATAGCCATGCATCAGGATTTCCAGAAATACCAGGAAAATTGCAAACGCCGTTCCGTCATTAAATAAACTTTCCCCTTCAAAAATAAGCGTCAGACGCCTGGGCGCTCCGTATTCTTTAAACAAAGACAACACCGCCACCGGATCGGTAGCGGAAATAATGGCGCCGAACAACAGCGTAACAATCAAGGGCATTTCGAAGCCCAGCATTTTAAAAAGATAGTGTCCGCTGACACCGATAAAAACAGTCGATACCAGCAATCCAACAATAGCCAACAAGCTTATGGCGCGTATGTTGTCAAACATATCATTGACTTTAATGTTATACGCTGACTCGAAAATCAATATCGGCAGAAACACAAAAAACAACAACTCAGGGGTCAGCTGAAAACTGGTAATAAAAGAAAAAACTTCAATCTGCGATAAAGGGACAAGCAACGATCC
>CAYNIU010000135.1:1342-6320 GCA_964397365.1 uncultured Methylomarinum sp.
TGATGTATGGCCTGTAACACATCAGCTTCCGTTTCTGCATCCAGGCCTTCGGTCGGCTCATCCAGCAACAATACGGGGGCATTTTTCAAATACACGCGCGCCAGTGCAATACGCCTGGCTTCCCCTCCGGAAACCCTGGCGCCATTTTCACCTACCCAGCTGTGCAGTCCGTCCGGCAAACCCGCTATAAATCGTTTTAGCCCGGCCAGTTCAATTGCTTCCATAAGATCAAACCGAGAGGCATCAGGCCTGGCGATCAACAAGTTATCCTGGACAGTTCCGGAAAAAATCTGACTGCGTTGCGATAACAAGGCGATACGACAGATCAGTTCATCGCTGCGAAACTGCCTGAAATCTATCCCTGCCAGTGTAACCCTGCCTTTTTGCGGATCAAAAAATCGCATCAACAAATGGAGTAATGAAGTCTTCCCTGCTCCGTTTTGCCCGACAAAAGCCATTTTACTGCCCTGTGGTATTTGTAAACTGATGTCCCGCAGAATCCAGTTGCCTTGTTCATGATATTTGAAACTGACATTTTCAAGAGCAATGTCATTGGTTATAGGCAGAGCCTGCGGATTGTCTGGCTCAACAATTGTCGGCGGTAATTCGGTGACAGAACGAATCCTGTGTGCAGATTTCTGAATTTTACCCAACATCTGTAATGCCAAGGCTAGGGGGTTAATCCATTCGAATAAGACTAGCACACAAAAAACCAGCATGGCTAATACCGGCCCCGATAAAGTCCGTTGTTGTAACAGCCCGGCACCGACTATTAATATGATGAACATCGTCAAATGAGCTGAAAATAGACTTAAAGCTGAAGCCCAGGCCGTTATTTTATTATTGCGCCGTTGAATTTCGATTAATTGCCGGGAAACGCTTAACAGGCGTTCTTTAAATCGTTGATACGCCTGAAATGCAAGCAGATCGTTTAAACCCTGCAGCATGTCAATCTGTCGGGTTTTAAATGCCGCGCTTACATCCACTTCTCTCGCGGCGCCCTGCCTGCCTAACCAATTAAACAGAGCAGGAATCATAACGGCCGCAACCAGCAACATCAGTACCAGTAAAGCACTGAGCAACGGCGCATAACTGTAGATAAATATTGAAACAACCAGTGTTCCCAGCAATGCCGTCAGAACGGGCGCCAACAAACGCAAATACAATGCATCCAAGGCATCAATGTCCGCCGTCATTGTGCGCAGTAAATCACCGGAACGCTGTAAAGCCAGTTGCCCAGGAGCCAATGGAAGCAAACGGACAAAAAACCAGTGGCGAATTTCTGCCAGCACCCTGAAAGTCGCTTCATGAGTCAGCAAGCGCTCTCCGTAACGCCCCAGTGTTCTGATAATCGCCAAGGCGCGGATTTGTGCAGCCGGCTGCATGAAGTTAAAACTAATAGCAACGCCATCCGGCGCCAAAGCACCGGCCACGGCAGCGGCGGTAATAAACCAGCCGGAAAGCGTTAACAAGGCTATTGATGCCAGTGAGGTCAACAATGATAAAAAAATACCGGCAATCAACCAGCTGCTATAGGGCTTGAACAGACCTAGAAAAAACCATAAATCCTTCACAGCAAAGCGCCCTGTTCAATATGGACTCGCCTATCCATCCATTGAATGACAACCGGATCATGACTGGCTATCAGCACAGTCTTATCCCTGAATAATTCTGAAATAGTCGCCATCAACTGCTTTTTACCGGCATCATCCAGATGAGCGGTAGGTTCATCAAGCAAAATAATATCTGCATTTTTCAGCATCGCTCTAGCCAAGGCTATTCGTTGAATCTGTCCTCCAGACAAACCATATCCCTGTTCGCCTATAATTGTATGCAAACCATGACTCAAAGAATCGCTAAATTCGGTAACGCCCGCCGCCTGTGCTGCGGTAACAACTCTATCCATAGCAATATCATCATTAAACAGACTGATATTGTCAGCAATGGAACCATAAAAAACGGCTGCCTTTTGACCCACCCAGGCAAACTGATCAGCAACTCGTTCACGGCTGAGCGACTGCCCTTTTATCAGGATATGTCCAGCTGCGGGTTGTTCAAAACCCAACAGCAGATTGAATAAGGTTGTTTTTCCGGATCCGCTTTCACCAGTTAAAACCAGTTTTTCGCCTTTTTCAACCTGTAGATTAATATTGTTGAGAACCTGTCGTTGCTGGAAACTCTTAGATAGATTCTTTATCTGAATATAACAATCAGAGTGACTGCTTTGATTATTCCTATGAACACAAGGCGGCTGTTCCAATACCTTCAAAATACTGTCAGCTGCAGCTAGTGCAGCCGCCCTGTCATGATAGTTGATCGCCAATTGCCTGAGCGGCATAAAAAATTCAGGGGCCAATAATAGAACAAACAAAGCTTCCTGCAAACTGATATCAACCGCAGGTCCAAAATGCATCAGCCCCAGTAACCCCAATCCAACGTAAACTGCCACCAATGCCACTGACACCGCACTAAAAAATTCCAGCACGGCTGAGGATAAAAAGGCAATACGCAGTACATTCATGGTTTTTTCCCTAAAGCGGTCAGCCACCTGCTGGATATGAACCCGTTCATATTCTGCCTGACCAAATAATTTCAAGGTGGTGATACCTTGTAAACGGTCCAGAAAACAGGCTCCCATCCGTTCCATTTCCAGAAACTGATTGCGGCTGGCTGCTGACGCTCCCATCCCTATCAATGCCATGAACACTGGTACTAACGGCCCGGTCAGCAGAAAGATGATGCCCACCACCCAATTCACTGGAAAAACCACTGCTATGATCATCAGAGGAATCAGAACTGCAAGTTTTTTTTGCGGAAGATAACGACAGAAATAATTATCCATCGCTTCGCATTGTTCCAGTGTTGTGACTGCCAGTTGGCCGCTGTGCTGCTCTTTGAGAAAGGCCGGCCCGGACATTTCAATTTGTTCCATTAATTGTTGCCGCACCTTCTGTTTAACCCGGGTCGCCGCTGAAAACCCCCAGACCTGAAAAAAATAGACACACAGACTTCGCAACACAAAAACACCTAACAGAACAGCTAAAAAAACCTTCAACTCCTGCCAGCTCTGCTTTTCCATGATCATCTGATGCAACACCAAAGACAACAGCGCAGCCTGCCCGATCATCAGCACACCATTGATAGTCCCTGCCAGAGTTGCCAATAAAACCGGTTTTAGCGCCTGTTTATGCAATTCTTTCAGCCATTGCTCACAATGATGTTCCCTTTTTTTATGGGCATCAAATGTTTTTTGATTGACAGTTTGAGTGATACTCACAAGCATCTCATCAGTTAAATTGTAAATATACTTCACACAGCCACAGATATGCTGAATGTAGATTATGCCAGAGCAATCATGTGTTTATTACATCCCTGTGCTACACTTTTATACGCATATACCGTACGCATAGCAACTGAGAATGACGACATGCGCCACATCTATAACTCTAATGCCACATTGGAAGCCGCACTTGAAGCTCAAGTTCGTCTATCGACCTGTAAAAAATGGTTAAAAGAGAACGAAAAAGCTATAGCTTCCTTAAACGAACTGGTTGAAAACAATGGCCTGTTTTCTGATTCATATAGAGTACTCTGATGACCTCTCTCAAATATTATAGAGGTAGAATTTTAGGTGCTACAGATATTTAGTGCTTGGGAAGCTTCCTGACATGGCTTATTTTTCTTTAACCACAACATGGAACATTCCGGCACCGATCGAACGTTGCTGGTTTTGTCTGCTGGACACAGATAACTGGCCGAACTGGTGGTCCTATGTCGATAATGTTGTACAACTTGAAACAGGCCATGCTGACGGTGTCGGTAATATCTATAGATATTACTGGCATACTTGCCTGCCCTATGATTTACGGGTCGAAATTGAAGTGCTGGAAATCATTCCGTTTCAACACATTATTTATACCGCTGATGGAGACCTCCAAGGTCACGGTAAATGTCATTTCAAGAAAAACGGAAATCAAACCATTATCGGTTTTGACTGGAATGTCGCCACCAATAAGTCATGGATGAATATTATTTCCGATATTGCCCACCCGGTTTTTAAATGGAATCATCATCGCGTCATGAAAAAAGGTGAACAAAGTTTGATTGAAAGATTAAACTCAGGCCGATAACGTGAAATAATACCGCGTTTTCTGTTGGTATAAGAAACAATGGCGCAATATATATATTCCATGAACCGGGTGGGCAAAATCGTACCACCCAAAAAACATATTCTGAAGGACATTTCCTTATCCTTTTTTCCTGGTGCAAAAATTGGTGTGCTCGGTTTAAACGGTTCAGGAAAATCAACGCTCCTGCGTATCATGGCAGGTATCGACAAGGACATTGAAGGCGAAGCGATTCCACAAAAAGGTATCAATATTGGTTATCTGCCACAGGAACCTCAGCTTGATCCCAATAAAACCGTGCGCGGCAATATTGAAGAAGCGGTAGCAGAAGTTAAAGAAGCGCTTGCCGAACTGGATGCGGTCTACGCCGCTTATGCCGATCCCGATGCTGATTTCGACAAACTGGCCAAAGATCAAGCCAGACTGGAAGATATTATCAACGCTTGTGATGGTCACAACTTGGATCGCACACTGGAAATTGCCGCTGATGCCTTGCGTCTACCTGACTGGGATGCTGATGTCACTAAATTATCCGGTGGAGAAAAACGCCGTGTTGCTTTATGCAGACTGCTGCTGTCAAAACCGGACATGCTGTTATTGGACGAACCTACCAACCATCTGGATGCAGAATCAGTTGCCTGGCTGGAAAGATTTCTGCATGACTATACCGGTACCGTTGTTGCCGTCACCCATGACCGATACTTCCTTGATAATGTTGCCGGCTGGATTCTGGAACTGGATCGGGGGATGGGAATTCCGTATGAAGGAAATTACTCTTCCTGGCTGGAACAGAAAGAAAAACGCCTGGAACAGGAAGAAAAACAGGAATCTTCCCGGCAAAAAGCCATGAA
>CAYNIU010000136.1:0-6320 GCA_964397365.1 uncultured Methylomarinum sp.
CTGTTTGACAAGCTCGATATCAGTTCTGAATAAACGGGGGTCTAACATATTAAATAATTACCTTTATTTCTGTTTAAAATATAGTATTAACTTTGTGAAATTTGTTGCCGAACCGTCAGTGTATATGCGCTGTCGCCGTCCAACTGATGATATGTTTTAAAGGCAGCTTGTGTTTAAGTTTTTCTATCGCCTGCAATGCTTTTTCCGTTTCGTCATAAAATTCAACAATTAAAGGCAACTCCAAAGACAAATTCAATAATGATGACGTATGAATTTCTTTACTTTCACCAAAACCGGCAATACCCCGGATGACAGTGGTGCCATGAATCCCTTCTTCGTCATGCAATATATCGAGAGTCTGATTCATCTGATCATGCCCTTCCAGAATATAAATTCTGACAACGGTTATTTCTTTGCTCATATGTGTTTTCCCACCATCAATCCACCCCACAAGGCCAAACTGCAAACCGCCAGATTACTCATAAAAATTCCCAGCATAGCGCTTAAATGTGATTCAAAGGTATGACCACTTTCTATCAAATACAAAATCAGATATAAACTGGATAAGGTAATAAATATGCCAACCATTATCGTTACCAGTGCGGCACGATATTCCATGGAAATATCAATTTTCTGAATCAGAATGGTGCTGACAATACCGATGATGAACGCACCAACGGCATTAACCAATACCAGAGCATAAGGAAAAATCCATCCCATCCAGCGTACCACACCACCAGAATATAAAAACAGAGTTCTTCCTAATAACAAACCCAACCATACCGCAAAAATACAGGCAAAAACACTGACCAGAACATTTAATGATGCTTTAAAAATATTGCCTTGCTCAAGCAGATACAGGGTTTCCAAAGAAAAGGTGGAAAAGGTGGTGAATGACCCAAATACACCGACCAGAACAGCGGCACGATATTCCATGGTAATGGCAATACGCTGCAAAATCAGCGCCTCTGTCATCAGTCCGATCAGAAATGAACCTATGATATTGACAGCCAGGGTTCCATACGGAAAGCCACGCCCCAACCATTGGTAAACTCCGCTGGAGACCAGAAAACGTAGCGTCGCACCTAAAGCACCGCCTAAAGCCACTGCGATCAAATGATTCATATCAGAATTTAATAAAATGTTCCCGGTAATATTTAAGTTCGTCAATTGATTCGATAATATCGTCCAATGCTTTGTGCGCTGACTTCTTTTTAAAGCCTTTTTGTAAATCCGGCGCCCAGCGTGCAGCCAGCTCTTTTAATACGGAAACATCCAGATTGCGATAGTGAAAGTAACTTTCCAACTCCGGCATATAACGATACAAAAACCGTCTATCCTGACAAATACTATTCCCGCAAATAGGTGATTTATTTTTCGGCGCCCACTGTTTTAAAAATTCTATCGTTTGTCGCTGCGCTTCTGCGGTATCAATTGTAGACGCTTTAACCCGGTCAATCAGCCCGGACTGACCATGATGTTTCTGGTTCCACTCATCCATGGCCGCTAAGACTTCATCTGACTGATGTACAGCCAAAACCGGGCCTTCTGCGAGTATATTCAAATCTTTGTCAGTCACTATCGTTGCTATTTCAATAATCAGATCGTTATCGGGATTTAAACCTGTCATTTCCAGGTCAATCCAGATAAGATTATTAGAATCCTGCGCCATTTATCCTTTCCATCATCGTTATTAAGGTTGCGGTAAATTGTAGCATTGGCTAATCTGTATAGCTAATTCTTAAATCTGATGTTGTGAACACAAATGCACACTTTTACTGTTATTTTTTTAATTGCCTTAGTTATTTCTTACACCATTCAGTTTTGGCTATCTAGACGCCAAAAGTCGTATGTATTAAATCATCGCGATAGCGTACCCACCGCTTTCAGTAATAAAGTCTCGTTATCGGCTCATCAAAAGGCCGCAGATTACACCATTGAAAAAGGCAAGCTGGGCGATATCGACAGTGTTATCGGAATCATTATGCTATTACTGTTGACATTGGGTGGTGGCATCAATCGGGCCTTTAATTTCTGGTCGGATTTTAATTTTTCGCCTTTAGTCACCGACCTGACCGCTGTTGCCAGTATTTTTCTGGTTTTAACGCTGATTGAAATACCCACCAGTTTGTATCAGACGTTTGTAATCGAAGAAAAGTACGGTTTTAACAAAAATACGATAGCGCAGTTTTTTAAAGACCAGTTACTTTCCATTACATTGGTACTGGTCATCGGCATGCCTATTCTGGCGTTGATTTTATGGGTTATGGACAGCATCGGTTCGTTATGGTGGCTGTATGCTTGGGCCATTCTGATGAGTTTTTCCCTGTTAATGAGCTGGTTGTTTCCTACTGTGATTGCTCCGTTATTTAATAAATTCACCCCGATGGAAGAAGGCTCATTAAAAAACCGCATACAAGCATTACTGGAACGTTGTGGTTTTAACAGCAAAGGTATTTTTATCATGGACGGTTCGCGCCGTTCAGGTCATGGTAACGCTTATTTTACCGGCATGGGCAATAACAAACGCATCGTCTTTTTCGATACCTTGGTCGAATCTTTGGATGAAGAAGAACTGGAAGCGGTATTGGCGCACGAACTCGGTCATTTTAAATGCAAACATGTCATTAAAATGCTGATCGCCTCATCAGTCATGACCTTAATCAGCTTTGCGATATTGGGCTGGCTGATCAATCAGGAATGGTTTTTTAGCGGATTGGGCGTTGATATTCAATCCAATGCAGCGGCACTATTGTTATTCATGCTGGTATCACCTGTATTTACTATTTTTATGCAACCAATCAGCGCTTATTTTCAACGACAATTTGAATTTGAAGCCGATGAATTTGCCACCCGTAACGCCAAAGCCGATAAAATGATCAGTGGCCTGGTGAAACTGTATGAAGAAAACGCCAGCACACTGACGCCTGATCCGCTGTATTCAGCATTCCATTACAGTCACCCACCGGCTGCTATTCGTATTGCCCATATTGAGGAAAAAATGCACTCAGCTTAATGGCAGCTCAACAGGAAGGACTGGTTGTTTCTCATTTGGGCAAAGGAATTGCCGTTGAAACAAACCAGCGGACTTTTCTTTGCCAAACCCGACGTAAACTGGAAACAGTGGCTGTCGGAGACAAGGTTTTATTTTATCAAGTCTCTGCCGATCAAGGGCGTATCGAAAAAATACTTCCTAGACGTTCGCTGCTGACGCGTCCTGGCCGCAATGGAAAAACACGCCCGGTAGCCGCTAACATCGACAATATCTTTGTCGTATTTGCGGCCGAACCCAATTGTGATTTTCTATTGATTGACCAATATCTGGCAATCTGTGAGAACCGCAATATTGAAGCGCGGCTGGTTTTTAACAAAATCGACCTGGAACGACCCAAATCAGTTGAACAGGACTTACAATATTATCAGTCTCTGGGCTACCGACTATACAGAGTAAGCGCCTCAGAAAATATAGGCATCAGCGAATTAAAACAGGCTTTGTGTAAACGTGTCAGTATTTTTACCGGTCAGTCCGGGGTTGGCAAATCGTCATTAACTAACGTCCTGATCCCTGACAAGGAACTGAAAACCAATACGGTTTCTACAATCACCCGTCATGGCCGACATACAACTACCGCTGCTACCTTATATCATTTACCGGACGGCGGCGATTTGATAGATAGTCCCGGCGTAGCTATTTTTGGTTTAGCAGAACTAACTGAATCACAACTGGCCTGGGGATTTCGCGAATTTCAGCCGTTGATTAAACACTGCCGGTTTCACAATTGCCACCATGTCAATGATAAAGGCTGCGCCATTAAACAAGCTATAGAAAATGGTGATATTTCCCAGTCGCGATATCAGCGTTTTTTAAAGCTACGCGAGAAAATGCCACCATCCATCTGAATTGTTCTGAATTATCTCAAACACCGTGTAACAGTTCAAACATTAAGAAAAAGTATCCTGGGTAATACTGTTGTACCAATCTCTGGCATAACCTGACT
This sequence comes from uncultured Methylomarinum sp., assembly GCA_964397365.1. Classification (GTDB taxonomy): domain Bacteria; phylum Pseudomonadota; class Gammaproteobacteria; order Methylococcales; family Methylomonadaceae; genus Methylomarinum. The sequence goes on from CAYNIU010000136.1 coordinate 3,999, forward strand.
CCTTGAACAGCGACTGTTTATCTGTTTGCGATGAAACGCCGCCTGCACCAGGTACTGGGCTGATTTTACCCTGAGCGTTGAGTTTGTATACCATGGCAACAGATATGCCATAATCAGGCGCAACCAGACTGTAACACGTATTGACCCAGACTGGTTTCTGCATCTGTTGTCCTGTCAATAAGTTAACCACAGAAAATGCACAAACTTTGGCTTCAGAAGTCGCTGCAAAAGCAGATTTGGGCATGGGCGTCTGAATAGCCGCATCGCCAATCACATGAATATCCGGCAGCAGAGTCGATTCACAAGTTTCCGATACAACCGGACACCAACCACTTTCATTTGTTAATCCAGCTTGCCGGGCAATTTTTCCAGCTTTCTGGGTTGGTATAACATTCAACACGTCAGCTTTGATTTGGTCACCAAAATCCGTGTGCAAAATTTTATTTTTGCCTGATAATGCAATAACCGGATTATCTGCGATGGATTGCCATTCAATCAGCGTGTTTTCTGTATCATAACCATAATGCTGTTTCCACCCTTGAATAAACAACGTCTGTTTAGAAAAAGTCCGTTTGTGATCAACAATCAGAATTTTGGCTTTTGGCTTGTGTTTTTGACAATAATAGGCCAGCATACTGGCTCGCTCGTAAGGCCCTGGTGGGCAGCGATACGGATTAACGGGCGCAGAGATAACAATAGTCCCGTTAACAGGCATGTCCTGAACTTGTTTTAACAAAGTTAGCGTTTGCCGTCCGGCCTGCCAGGCATGGGGGATATATTCAGCTGTTTCCGCATCATAGCCTTCAATATTATCCCAGCAAAAATCAATCCCTGGCGCCATAATCAAACGATGATAGCTTATGGAGTTTTGATTACCCAGTCTGACAACATGTTGTTCAGCATCAACAGCCAATACCCGGTCATGAATAATGTCTATACCATAACGGAAAGCCAGCATGTCGTAGGAAAAGGTAATAGATTTCAAATCACGTAATCCGCCCAATACCCAGTTACTGGCGGGACAGGTGACAAAACGGGTTTTGGGTTCAATCAACGTGACTTTAATTGAACTGTTCAGCAGACGAATATATTTAGCTGCTGTAGCGCCGGCAAACCCACCGCCAATGACGACCACATGCATGGCGCTGCGTTTAGGTTGAACAAATTGCTGACATCCGCTTAACACTAAACCACTGGCTAATTGAACAAAATGTCTTCTGCTAAGCCTCATAATGTCAATCCGCCTGATTGATAACCTGAGCGACATCCGCTATTTCGCTATCGCTGAAACCTTTAGCAATGCGCCCCATGACAGTGGACTGTCGTTTATCATATTTAAAATCCAGTAATGCCTGCTTTATTGCCACAACCGATAATAAATCCAAATCAGGCATTCCCTGTTTATGACTGGCATGACAATTCCGGCAGGAAAAACTGATCAATTGTGGAGAAACTTCTGCCAAAACATGCTGACACAGCATCCAGCCTAAACTTACAATCAGTACTTTTTTCATAACCTTGGTTTTGTCCGGTGACTCTCCATCCTGAAAGACTACACAGAGCAAAAAATTCACTCCGGATTCCATGTGGCAATCTGTCTTTATCCAGCAATCAGGGTATTCACTTCAGTAGCTTATGTTAAAGTACAAAACAAATCAACTGCGAAGGCTTCGGTATTCGGAACAATAATGTCTCCAGCGATTCGTTGTCATCATTTTTAAGTTCTGGTCTGTGTGCGCCAGTTATTGACAATCCCTTCCACATCCAGATCATCAGGACCATCCCGCCAACTGGTGTAATAATCTACATCGTTGCTTTTGGGTGCCGGATCAGGCTTATAAATTTGTACTCTTGTCGGTAACGGCGCCGCTTCGCCTAACACCAAAGCCTCCCCTCTTCCCAGAGAAGTCAGAATATCGGTCAAATCCCCTTCCGCCTCTGGCACCAGTCCTCTAATATATTGTTGGTCATCCGGGTTGGTTGTTCTTAAACAAATAAAAGAACTGCATTGCGATAACATGGTTTCAGACAATTCTGTGGGTCTTTGACTGACAACGCCAATAGAAACACCGTATTTACGCCCTTCTTTTGCAATTCGTTCCATCATTTTTTTGGTTCCTTCAAATTGTCCCCCTTTTTCTCTGGGAATATAGGCGTGAGCCTCTTCGCAAATCAAGGTGATGGGAAAATCACGTCTTTTAGGATTCCAATAATTAAATTCATAAGCCAGACGTCCAACTTGAGCCGAAACAGCCGGTCTTACATCCGTTGGAACAGAACTTAAATCAACGACAGTGATATTGGCTTTTTTCTCGCCTAACC
>CAYNIU010000137.1:0-6285 GCA_964397365.1 uncultured Methylomarinum sp.
TACTCTTCATACTCTGAAATATGGGGATTCTGTTGGTTTATGCAACAAAGCCATTTGAGGGTGTTCTGTTGTATGACTGGCGATAACCAATACTACGGCACGCAGTCCATCCAGCGATGGAATCCTACCACTGGTCTTGCCCTGATTATTTGGCATACTCTAAAAACCAACCCTTGCTTCTGATTTCCAATCCATATGTTTTATAATTTTGCCAATCCGGAACAAAAAACGAACCGTAGAGCCGCCAAACAATCGCATTAAAGCGAAACCACAATATAATTTCCAGCTCTCTTTTTCAGAATAAATATTTAAACGGGAATAAGCTTGAAATGCCTTCGGATGCCCAATTCTTAACAACGCGTTTGTTGCACCATTAAAAATATCGGCTAACGCTTGACGTTTTTCAAAACTTAATGAATCTGAATTACTTTGCCATAGCGCCTCAATCTGTTCACCATTACGGAGTACATCAAGCCAAAATTCTGCAAAGCTACGCCGGGATAAACTATTATCCTGAATACGATAGTAGGAACCACAATGAGGCGCATGGGCAAATTTTGCGCCATGGAACGCCGCATCAAACAGAAAGCGGGCGTCCTGGATAACCGGCAAATCTTCCCGGAATCCGCCGATTTTCTCGACCATACTCCGCCGGTACATAATCGCCCCGGTCGTCGCCCAGACATGGGTCGCACAAGCAATTTCAGCATTGTTTGCAAGGGCATCCCAGTCGATTCTATGACTTTCCAGTAACCGTATATCACCCTCCTGATCTTCGGAAAAATCCTGCCAATCCGTGATAATTACATCAGCATTCGACTGCCGGGCGATTTGCAGGCGCTTTTCAATCGTGCTCTCGCAAAGCAAATCGTCCGAATCCAGAAAAATTATCCATTCGCCATTTGTTTCTGCAATCCCTTTATTACGCGCTATTGAAACACCTTGATTGGGGCCCGATATAACACGGACTTCTGGTTCAAATATCCGTATAATGCTTAAACTTTTATCCACTGATCCATCATCAATCACCACTATTTCAAAATCAATATCCGTTTGTTTCAAAGCGCTTTCTATTGTCTCTTTTATCGTCCGCTGTGCGTTAAAACACGGCACAATAATTGACACTTTGTTGCCACCTGTTTCCATTATTTTACGGCTTCTATCCTTAAACTTTCCGATACCCTGTCCGCCCTGTCAATAAGTAATTCCTTTCTGATTCCGTCATTACATGGCATTTGCTTTATATCTCTAAACCCTGCTCGCCTCAAAAGTAGCTCCAATGTTTCCTTGTCATAACAGAATTTATGTTCCGAACCTTGACGTATCACTACATTCAAAAGCTCCATTTTTGTCTGATAGTGAACCCCAAACCACGGGTCTCTACCATTAACGCATCCCCTTAATTTTTCAACATCTCTATCACCTTCTTTTGCATAAGCAAAAAAATAGGCGCCACAATCAGGAACGATAACTCTAAAAACCCCGCCTTTTTTGAGCACTCTGAACACCTCTTTCACAAAGTTGAGCGCTTCATAACTGTACTCCAAATGCTCTAAAAAATGTTCAGAAAACACACCTTCAAATTGGTTATCGGCAAAGGGTAAAGGAAACCGGCAGTCATGAGCCATCACTCCGTCAGCGTGTTCCCCCATTAAATCTAAATGCAACCATTCCTGATTGACCGGTTTGCTGCTACACCCTATATTCAAAAATTTTACATACCCATTGACTGTTTTTTTTGTTGCCAATAAACTTTTAATTTTTATCGGCATTATTTTTAATTCAAAGCGAAAACAATCGACCAGTTCCACGCCCAGTAGTAATATTAAAAAGCGCTTGATTTTGCCCAAGGACAAAATCCTCTGTTGTCTATTTGGCCAGTATGTATTTAATTTCATTTTAAATAATAATTCCGACTATTTACGGAGAATTCTCTCTAATGAAGTAACATATTTTTTATAGAACGCCAATATTGTTTGGATAAAATAATTGTAATATCCATGCGTAAAGCTTCAAAAATATCAAAAACTGCCAGTACTATCTGACCTGATTTAATATACCCGCGACATTGCCGCAAATAACTGTCTGCTACAAGTCGCCTTAACCCCAATAAAACCCATGGCCGATCCATGCAATCAGAAAAACCAATATATTGTTTAATAACTTGACGAACCTCCTTCATGGCTAATAAATTCTGGCGCCATGTCTTTGCCTCATCATGGTGTCGCATCTGGGCTAGAAGTTCGGGTAAATACCATAATCTGTATTTGAGCCTTAGCCGAAGCCAAAGATCCGTATCCATTGCATAATTTAATGACAAGTTGACTCCTCCCACTGAAAAGTAGGCCTTTTGTGAAAAAAATACAGCAGGCTGGGGGAGATAATAGCCTTTATGGAAATTTAGCAACTCGTCGAAACTGTAACTATCACCACGAATATAGAATTCTCTCTGGCTGATACTACAATCTACGATTTCCGCATCGCCAGTCAAAAAGCAACATTCATCATGATCCCGCCAAAACCATATTACTTGATGCAAAGTTATTGGTAAAAATAAATCGTCCGAATTAAGCCAGTTCAATATATCACCTGAACTCCTTGTAAAACCCTTATTTATAGCGTGAACCTGCCCCCTGTCCGGCTCACTCACCCAGTGCTTCAACCAAGGGCTGTATTTCTTGATGATGTCAACGCTCTCATCGCTGCTGCCGCCGTCGATGATGATGTATTCAAGGTTGGGATAACCTTGCAACAGGACGGAACGGATGGTTTCCTCGATGAACTGGCCCTGGTTGTAGCTGGGGGTAACGATGGATATTCGCGGCCAGGGTTTGCCATCAGGCATGGTTTCGGGCAGTTGTGGCGATTCGACTGTCCACGGCCAGCCGGTTTTGCCTTTAGAAGGAGATGGAAGTTCAGAGAGAGTTGGGCAACGCATACGGATAAAAAATTATTATGTTAGGGGGCGGGATTTTCTTGGCTTTTTAGATGGAAAATTGTTTACAAAATCATCAGTGTTTACACCCATAAATTGGCTTATCGTCTCTATGCTATCCCAAATTTGATTGTAATCAAGTATCAGTAAGCCTTTCAAATTGCTTTTTCTCCAATGTTTTTCCTGAGCTATCACTGCCCGTTTGAAGAAATATTTCTGGGGCCGACCCCATAATAGAACGGACATTACAGAACCTAATTTCGCTCCTTGTTCTTTCAACCAGCCTCTGCGTTTGATGCTTGCATATACCTCATCTGGCTCCCCTGTAATGAAAATTACTTTGAGATTGATGTTTTCCAAATTTATCGGAGGTCTTGGAAGATGTTTCAGGCCATCATTATCGTCAATATTATTTACGTTTTTGTAAATACCAATATAGTTAATCAAGAATGTTGTTGCTACCCCCCCTGGAGATACAACAAGGACATCAAGTCCACAATTAGAATCCAATTTAAACCTATCAATTTTCCTGATTATCGAAAATTTTCCTAAGCGTCTAATTCTATGAAGATAATTTGCTACACTTTTTGGCAAAAAAGGTTTTTTTTCGTCCCAATAATAATCATTCATATCGAATATTCCATTGATGCTTCATTGGAACAAGATATCTGTTTTGTTTTGGAGGAAGTCCTGAACTAAAAACATCCCTTTCAAGTACTTGTATTTTTACCAAATGTGAATCGTGAAACAACCATTCTTGACTTGGAATGGAAATTCCTACTCCCAAAATACAGGCGCCAGATGACACATTAAACGATTCAATCGTACATTCAACAGCGTTTTTACCTTTCACAATTTCCATTGATACTGCAGATCCAGGCCTCGTTGAAAATTTACTGATCATTTGGCCGTCCTGAGAAAAGAAAAAAAACGCAACCCCGCCATCCCTAAACGATTCTTCAGCATGAAATACAAGTCGGAGTGTTATTTTTTGAAAAATCTCAATAGCATTGATTACTTCGCCTTCTTCGTTTAATAGAGTCAAAGCTAAGGAAGGAATTAGCTTTGAACCTGTATTTGAAATAACGATCTCCCCACTATCCAGAAGCTGGCTGTGAGCATTTAAATAAAATTCCACGCATTGAGCGGTTTCATCATCAATTTTTTTGAACCCATTTTCCAGAAAAATTGATCGTGGACATAAGGCATTAACAGCCCCCATATTATGACTCACAAACAACACCGTCCTACCATGCCCAGCCACATCTTCCATCTTGCCTAAACATTTTTTTTGAAATTCAGCATCACCCACAGCCAGCACTTCATCAACAACCAAAATCTCCGGTTCCAGATGCGCGGCGACGGCGAAAGCCAGGCGGACGTACATACCGCTGGAATAGCGTTTGACCGGGGTATCGAGGAATTTTTCGACACCGGCAAAATCGACGATTTCGTCAAACTTGCGCCGGATTTCAGCGCGGGTCATGCCCAAAATAGCGCCGTTCAGGTAAATGTTTTCGCGGCCGGTCAATTCCGGATGAAAGCCGGTGCCGACTTCGAGCAGGCTGGCTACCCGCCCGCAGATTGTAACCCGGCCTGCGCTGGGCTCGGTGATGCGCGAGAGAATTTTCAGCAGCGTGGATTTGCCGGCGCCGTTGCGGCCGATGATGCCAACCACTTCACCCCGGCGGATTTCAAAATTGATGTCCTTTAATGCCCAAAACTCTTCCAGCATATCGCCGGCGATAACGGCCTGGCCGCGCACGATGTTTTTGGCCGATCGCGCCAGGCCCTTGAGCGTGCGGCCGACAACGTCGCGTAACGCGGTGTAGCGTTCGTTTTCGGTTTGATGGCCGATGATGTATTTTTTGCCAAGATTCTCGGCGCGGATGACAACATCTGGTGATGTCAGGGCTGAAGGCTGAGAGCTGAGGGTTGTCATTTAAGGGTTAAGGGTTGGAGGTTCGTGTTCTCAATGCTGTGATCAAACCGTATAGGACTTTTTCTGTCTCTTCAGTTTTGAGGTAACGCAATGATATTGCAATCTGGCTGCCAAGTCAAGTTGGTAGTGAAGTTCTCTCAGTGAACCAAAGGCAATGTCGAGAAATCTCAGATAATCTCCTTGGGTATTCCGTGCGCATCCTTCTATAATGTTTGATGGCACTGAAACTGCTGCGCGGCGAATTTGCGAGGTCAATCCATAGATTTCTTCCCTTGGGAAATTCCCGGTTTTTTTATACACCATCACAACCAGTTCATCTGCCAATTCAAATGCTTTAAGGCGTCGGTGATCCCGCATTGCCCCTTATCCCTTATCCCTCAGCTCACACCAAATCCGCAAAGGTTTTTTCGGTCTTGCGAAAATAGTGAATGCCGAAAACCAGAAAGAAAAACACTACGCCCAGGCTCAAATAAAAACCGGGCATATAAAGCTGGCTTTCTCCGCCCAACAGACACCAGCGGAAGCCGTCAATGACGCCCACCACCGGATTGAGACTGTACAAATAACGCCATTGTTCCGGCACCACCGAACTGGAAAAACCCACCGGTGATACATAAAGTCCAAATTGTACAATAAATGGAATGATATAACGAAAATCCCGGTATTTGACATTGAGCGCGGTAATCCATAAGGCCGGGCCAAGGCTGCTTAACACGGCAAGGAGTATAAACAAGGGTAGCAAAGCCAGTTGCCAACCGGGCATAAACTTGTACCAGATCATCAGACCGATCAGGATCGTAAAACTGATGGCAAAATCCACCAGCGCCACCACGGCCGAGGCACAAGGGATAATCAGGCGGGGAAAATAAACCTTGCCAATCAGGTTGGCATTGCCGACCAAGCTGTTCGAGGCTTCGCTTAGAATCCCGGAAAACAAATACCAGGGTAACATGCCGGCAAAGACCATCACCGCATAGGGTACATCGCCATCGCTGGGCAGTTTTGCCACCCGGCCAAAAATAACGGTAAACACTACCATGGTCAAAAAAGGGCGGATAATGGCCCAGGATGCACCGATGATGGTTTGTTTGTAGCGCACGGCGACATCGCGCCAGGCGAGAATCAGAAACAATTCCCGATAATGCCAGAGATCACGCCAGTAATGCCGCTCTGTACGCCCTGGCTCCAGTACAAGTACGCGTTCATTCATGACCGCTTCGCTGCCAGCATGAATGGGTTTGTTGCGCTTTGGTTTCGTTTTTTTCATGGAAGTAATATTAATTGCTTACAGATTCAATATAGTTTCCGGTTGTTCTGGCGGTTACATCCCTGTATCTGGATTCCGCCAATTCCTGATCAAGGTAGAACAGCCAGTCACCCGACTGCCCCCTCACAGATCCCAGCGTGC
>CAYNIU010000138.1:0-6278 GCA_964397365.1 uncultured Methylomarinum sp.
TCAAAGCCTTGCTGACAAGCCCATTCGTTGATATTGGTGACGGCTTGCTTTTCACCCTCGGAGACACAGGCGGAAGCCACTTCAATCCGATCCACTTTTAATGAGTGTAAAAGAGCCTTGGCAATACTGACCTTTTCTGCCGGGGAGAAAGAAACCCCTTGCGTTTGTTCTCCATCACGCAAGGTGGTATCCATTAACTGAATATGTCTGCTATCCGGTGACATGTTTGACGCCTGTTGGTAGTTTAAGCATTAATTCGAAGTGGGGGGTTATTATGATGAGTAAAATTAAAAATCTAAAATTGTGAGTTGATTTGATCCTGGATTTTTTCCGCCATTTTCTTGCGGTTGTCAGCGTCACGAATCGGACGACCGACAACAATATAATCGGCTCCGTTTTGGAAAGCCTGTTCAACACTGACCACACGTTTTTGATCATCTTCTTCGCGGTTGTCAACAGGTCTGATTCCGGGAGTAATAACCAATAAACGATGATCTAATTCTTCTCTTAACATTGGCACTTCAAGTCCTGAAGAAACAATACCGTCACAACCGATTTGCAAGGCTCGTTTGGCTCTGGATAACACCAGGTCGCGAACATTACAGTCAAACCCCAGGTCATCCAAGTCACCGCGGTCAAGACTGGTTAAGGCGGTGACGGCTAATACTTTTAAATCACCTTTGTTAGCGGCAGCCGCTTCCATAATGGCATCATTGCCGTGAATGGTGGCCAGATCCACCCCCTTATTGCTTAAGGCTTTAATTGCCCGCCCAACAGTAGCGGAAATATCAAAAAACTTTAAATCGACAAAGACTTTTTTATTGTGGACTTTCAGCCATTCGATAAAACCAAAATAATCACCGGACATAAATAATTCCATGCCGACTTTATAGAAAATGACGGAATCCCCCAATTCTTCAACGATGGCTTGTGCTTCTGAAATACTGGGTACATCCAGAGCCATGATTAAACGCTCACGTACAGGAATGGGTTTGGTTGATAAAAAAGATTCTGGCATATTGCTTTTCCGGTATTGATATAAAGTTGCCTTGGGCGTATTCGGGAATAGGCTGATTGGCTGAGAACAGCTTCCTAAAATGATAATGACTAAAATAAAACCGCTATATTACCGTAACTACTTATACAGGTGAATGTTAAAATAAGCGATTACATTAAAAAGTAGATTATGAGTAGTACATTAATTCAAATGGCCCTGATTATGGCGGCTGGAATGGTCTGGCGATTTTGGCAGCCAGGTGGATTATCGGCTGAGCAGACCCGCACGGTATTGACAACAGTTGTTTATTATCTGTTTCTGCCGGCAATGGTGATGGATGTGCTGTGGGCTGCTGATATTGGTGTCCAGTCATTTGAATTTACGCTGTTGGGAATGAGCGCGGTTTTTTTTGGATTAATCAGCACCTGGCTGATTTGTACGCTGTTTAAATTCAATAATGCACAAAAAGGCGCTGTTATTCTTGCTGCCTCGTTTCCCAACGTGACTTATCTGGGGTTGCCGGTATTGGAACAGACATTTGGCAGTTGGGCCAGATCGGTGGCTATTCAGCTGGATTTTTTTGCGGCCAGCCCATTGTTGTTTACTGTTGGCATCATGCTGGCGCGCTATTATGGACAGGATAAATCCAAACCGAAATTCATTCTGTCGTTTTTAAATACACCGCCGTTTTGGGCGGCTTTTTTGGCTGTCGTATTAAACCTGAATAATATAAGCGCGCCGGATTGGTTGTTTGGCTCACTACAAAAACTATCCACTGCAGTGGTGCCGATTATGTTGTTTTCACTTGGTTTAGCGCTTAAATGGGAGTCCGTCCGATTGGAAAATACCCCACTGATTTTGCCGGTTGTACTGATTAAATTGCTATTGATGCCCTGGGTAGTGATTTTTCTAGTGCAGTTTATGACTATGGATGCACCATTTAAAGCGGCGGCAGCCCTGGATTTGTCTATGCCCAGTATGGTGCTGGGGATTGTGTTTTGTGATCGTTATCAGTTGGACAGCGGTTTGTATGCCATGGCTGTTACTGTTACCACCTTATTGAGTCTGTTTAGTCTGCCATTTTGGTATGCCATGTTATGAAACCCGTTGTTGAAATATTTTCTCAGGGTGAAGAGCTTGTCAATGGGCAAATTGTTGACAGCAATGCCGCCTGGTTGTCACAAAAACTGCTGCTAATGGGATTTGTCGTTAAGCGACATACCGCAGTCGGCGATAATTTAGCTGACTTGAAGACTTTGCTGATAGAAATTTCGGCTAGAGCTGATTGCTGTATTTGTACTGGCGGTCTGGGTCCGACCGTTGATGACCTGACAGCTCAGGCGGTGGCGGAAGCCTTTGTAAAACCATTACAGTTTGATCCGGTTGCGTTAACGCAAATACAGCGATATTTCCAGTGCCGAAATCGAGAAATGGTTGACGCCAATCGTAAACAAGCCTGGTTTCCTGCAGATTCTGTACGTATTGATAATGAATGGGGAACGGCGCCGGGGTTTTCATTACAACATAATCGTTGCTGGTTTGCTTTTGTGCCGGGCGTTCCCTCTGAAATGAAGCATTTGTTTGACGACTACATTAGCAAGGCTTTGGTACAGAGGTTTTCGTTGCAGCCTGATAAGCTGATAACTTTACGGTCTGTGGGAATAGGGGAGTCGGATATACAACAGAAACTGGAGACTGTAGATTTGCCGAAAGACGTGCAGCTGGGTTTTCGTACCAGCTCCGATGAAATTCAGACGAAATTGTTATTTTCGGGTGATGCAGATCAACACAAGATCAACGCCTGTGTTGACAGGGTCGCTGATTGTATCGGTGACTATGTTTATGCTGTTGATGAAGTTAATTCACAAGCGCTCAGCCTGGTGCAGGTCATCAGTGAATTAATGCAGCAGCAACAGTTCACCTTGTCGGTTCTGGAAACTGCCAGTCACGGTTTGATTGCCGCTAAATGTGTAGGTCAGCCCTGGTTTTTAAGATCAACATTTGAGCAGTCTTTAGAAAATCTGGCAAACAGTTTTAAGGTCAATTGGCAACCTACTAATATGCCGCAAATGTGCGTGGATATTGCTGAAATCATTCAATTGCGCGATCAGTGTGATTTGGTTCTGGTACAGATATATAGCGGCAGTTCAGAGCAATTTTATAACAAAGAACAAACCATTACCGTTTATAATGCCTTGCTGACTCCCGCTGGATGGCAAAGCAGTCAACATACTGTAGGCGGTCCACAAAAACGCAAACAAAACCAGTCTGCCATACGGGCGCTGGATCTACTTAGACGCTATCTACAACACCATGCCTTTAATACGCTTAAATAATGTTTCCATTGCCTATGGCACTCATGCACTACTGGATAATGCCGGATTTCAACTGGATGCCGGAGAGCGGGTTGGCCTGCTGGGTCGTAATGGCGAGGGTAAATCGACCTTGATGAAAATTATTGTCGGAAATGTTTTACCTGACAGCGGCGAAGTCTGGCAGCAACCGGAATTGAAAATGGCCCACTTGGAACAAGCGCCTGAATTGAATGATGACGATAGCATTTATGATGCGGTTGCAGGTGGCTTAGGGACTCTTGGACAGTTGATTGTGCAATACCATGAACTGTTGACGCATATGGACGGCAGCGAATCATCGTTGCAGAAGCTGGGTGAATTGCAGCATAAACTGGAAGTGGGTAATGGCTGGCATTTTCAGCAACAGGTTGAATCGACACTGAGCAAACTGGCTTTACCCGCCGACGTCAAGGTGAGTAGTCTGTCAGGTGGCTGGAAACGTCGTGTCGCCTTGGCGAGAGCTTTGGTGATCGAACCTGAGGTTTTATTGCTGGATGAACCTACCAATCATCTGGATTTTGAAAGTATCCTCTGGCTGGAAGAACAGATTTTAGCCTTTCAGGGTGCGGTACTTTTTGTGACCCATGATCGAACCTTTTTACAAAAACTGGCGACCCGGATCGTTGATTTGGATCGTGGGCAACTCGTGTCGTGGCCTGGCAATTATGATGATTATTGTCGCAGGAAAGCAGCGGCGCTGGAAGATGAAGTCAACCAGAATGCTGAATTTGATAAAAAATTAGCTAAGGAAGAAGTCTGGATAAGACAAGGTATTAAGGCCAGGCGTACCCGTAATGAAGGTCGAGTTCGGGCATTAAAAAGGCTACGTGCGGAACGGGCGGAAAGACGTCACACTCAAGGGTCTGCCCGGTTGAGCCTTAATAAGGGCGAAGCATCGGGTAAAAAAGTGATTGAAGCCAAAAATGTTAGCTTTCAATATCCGAATAAAGTCATTATCAAAAACTTCTCCACACTGATTGAACGAGGCGACAAAATCGGCCTACTGGGTCCGAATGGTGCCGGCAAATCGACGTTATTAAAATTGCTGTTAAAGCAATTGGAACCCACTTCCGGTACTGTCGATCAAGGCACCAAACTACAGGTTGCTTATTTTGATCAGTTACGGGAACAGTTGGACCCTGAACTGTCAGTTGCTGATACCGTCGCTGACGGCAGTGAATTTCTGGAGATTGCCGGTAGTAAAAGACATGTGATGTCTTATTTAAGCGATTTCCTGTTCGCACCGGCCAGAGCGCGCTCGCCGGTAAAAAGCTTATCGGGTGGTGAAAAAAATCGCTTACTGCTGGCTAGATTGTTTACCAAACCGGCCAATTTGATTGTTATGGATGAACCCACTAACGATCTGGATCTGGAAACACTGGAAATTCTGGAAGAAAAACTGGTTAATTACGACGGTACTTTGTTGCTGGTGAGCCATGACAGGACTTTTCTGGATAATGTGGTCACCAGTGTGTTTGTATTTGAAGGCGATGGAGTGGTTAACGAATATATCGGCGGTTATGCAGACTGGTTTCGGGTGTCAGAGCAAGACAGGAAACAGCAGGAACAAGTTGCTAAGCAGCAATTAGAAAGCGTTAAAAAGGAAAGGCCTAAATCGAATCAGCCCAAAAAACTGAGTTATAAACAGCAAAAAGAACTGGAACAATTACCTGAATTGATTGATGAACTGGAAAACAAGCAAGCCGATTTAAATCTGCAGATTAATGAACCTGAGTTTTATAAACAGATGCCGGATGAAATCAATAAAAAACTGGCTGAACTGCAACAAACCAGTGATGAGCTTGAGCTGGCATATAAACGTTGGGAAGAGTTGGATGCTTTCCAGGGTTGAAACCTGGCCGATGGCCAGGCAATGTTATTTTTACCATGAAGACCATGAAACTAATGAAGGGAAAGAGTTAACTCTTTGTGTTCTTCATGGTAAAAATAAATGATACATTTCAATTCCGTCCCGTTTTAAGTGGATAGCGAATTTCACACCTAAAACCCTTCGAGCACAATTTTACCGATAGCTTTGCCGCTTTCTATAAAGGTATGCGCACGTTGAAGATTTTCTGCGTTGATTTTTCCATAATGCTCGCTCATAGTGGTTTTTATTACGCTCGAATCGACCAGTTCAGCGACTTTTGCAAGTAGCTGATGTTGTTTGATTATATCGGCTGTTTCAAACAGGGAACGGGTATACATAAATTCCCAATGCAGGGAAATGCTTTTCTGTTTTAACAAGGTGATATCAATGTTCTGAGGATCGTCAATTAGTCCCAGCTTGCCCTGAGGAGACAGGCATTTGACGATTTCCTGATAATGCTCTTCGGTGTGAGTGAGGCTGGCTATATGGCTAACCTGATCAAGCCCGATTCGTTGCAGCTCCGCTGATAACGGTTTACTGTGATCAATGACATGATCGGCGCCCATTGATAGAACCCAGTCGCGAGTTTGAGGGCGCGAAGCCGTGCCAATGACCATTAAAGCCTGTGTGTGATGAGCAAGTTGAGTGAGCATGGAGCCGACACCACCGGCGGCGCCGATAATTAACAGCTGTGAGGATTGAGCCTGTTTTCCCGGCTGTATTCCCAAACGGTCAAATAGCAGTTCCCAGGCTGTGATGGTAGTTAGCGGCATGGCGGCAGCTTCAGAAAAACTCAGAGATTTCGGTTTTTTGGCGATAATACGTTCATCGACCAGATGAAATTCTGAGTTTGTTCCGGGTCTGGCAATAGAGCCTGCATACCAGATTTCATCGCCAGGTTTAAATTGTGTGACTGCTTCTCCCACTTCCCGGACAATACCGGCAGCATCCCAGCCCAGAATTTTGTGATTTCCATTTTCCGGTGAGAAACGTTGACGTACTTTGGTATCTACCGGGTTAACTGATATGGCTTTAACCTCTACCAGGACATCTTGTT
>CAYNIU010000139.1:0-6255 GCA_964397365.1 uncultured Methylomarinum sp.
GTCCTTTCAGCTCGGCCTGCATGGCCTTTTCCTGCTCCAGATCATCCAGATATTTCAGAAACAGCATCCAGGAAGTCTGCTCGGTGTAGTCCAGCTCGGTGGTACAACCGGCCTCTTTCCAAAGCACATCATCGATATTTTTGAAGGTTTGTTCAAACATTTATGTTTTTCTCGTTATTTCTTAGACGGCGTTGCCGAGACTATCCCAGGTCTTACGCACTATAAATAACTTATTGTTTTACAATAACAAACATTACAAAGAGGTTTTACACAAACCCGGTTTTTCAAGTTCTGATCGGTTATTGAACCCGTCATTCCGCCATGAATTGGCGGAATGATGCGCATGGGCGACTATCGATGTATCCGCCGGTTAGCAATAAATAACTGATGTCACGCTGGCGGTATGTTGTAACTTCCGCAGGGCGGAACAAGCCCAGCAACCTTTCATAAGGTGCTGGACAAGCGCAGCGGTTCCGCCTTTGTCCGGCAAGGGGTCAGAATGGTTAAAGATACCTGATACTGTTATTGTAAATAATCACAGACATATTCCCATTGTTTTTATTAATTTTTTTGGAATTCCAGCCGACGATCACCTGTTTTTTTGTAAACTTATATACTGATAACTTGTTATTTCTTTACAAAAATAACATCCGAGACAATTTAAGGGCCAGTTTTTTCCAGTTCCAAACAGAAGCCCCCCCTCTCTTCACAACAACCTTCCGAATAAATAATCAGCCAAGGATTCGTCAATTGTGAGGACCAAGGAATCTGTCTCCGTTAAAATGGATCATATGAGTTGGCGCCTCTGCGACCCATACTTCGGTTTCCCAGGATATGTCTACTAAGTATTTACTCATAGTTCTACAATCAGGGAATGCAGTCACATACACAAGGCCAGGCGTCGCACCCGAAAAGAGTTTCGCCAACTCACCATGCCTTTTGCCATCCACCGGACCATGACTCGTAACAGACTCGATGAGAAGCAGCCAATCGCGCTCCTGCCAATAAAGAACAACATCTGGCAGCTTACCCTTACGATCTACCGTAACACCCAGCTCCGCTAACCTATCTTTTCTAAAAAACTCTTCCTTGGCACCAGTGTCTCCAAGGTAAATAACTTGAGAGCCAGGAGCAAACCGTGGACCAAAGTCTGCAACTATGTCATGAATTAACTGACTATGTGCGCCGGGACTTAGTCGAATCTCTGTACCATCATCAAGCGTAAGTGGAATCATTTCCATCTCGCGCTCCATCGCATACTGCTCAGCCAAAGTCTCCCGAGTTTTGAGCCAATCTACCACAGATGTATCCCAATCATCTGTCTCATAAGTCAAAAGCACGTCATATAGCTCAGAAGCAATCTGATAACATGCTTTTGGTGAATTGACAGGCCTATCAGGTTTGTCTGGATTGTACAGTGCCAAACCTCCGTCAACGAACTGATGCAAAGTCTGGCGACGGAAAGTTTCTCGTGTATTTGGCGCATACTCCTTTCCGTAAACATCACGGACCCAATCCATGATCGGCGTAACACCTAGCATTGGTTTCTCAAGTTCTTGCCAAGTACCCTCTGGGTGCAGATTTAGTAATGCAAGTAAAGTCAGAGCTGACCGCTCGTTTTGCTGGGCTCTTGGCATACCAAGTAGAGTAATAATCTCTAAAGCCTGGTCAATCTTCTTCTGTATATTGAGTGGGT
Organism: uncultured Methylomarinum sp.; assembly: GCA_964397365.1. GTDB lineage: Bacteria > Pseudomonadota > Gammaproteobacteria > Methylococcales > Methylomonadaceae > Methylomarinum. The sequence continues at coordinate 1,697 of CAYNIU010000139.1, forward strand.
TATTGTCATTATTCTCAGTCATTCCACTAATTTCCCTATCTACTAGATTGTCAATCTCTTTCTGGGTTAATACTTCGCTTTTTACTTGTGCCCCAATTCGCCTCAATGACTCCATACTAGGATAGTGCACATTACGTAAATCTGTGGCGTTAACCTGCGTATGCCCACCAAATAGCCTGTAGTATTTATCAAGCAAAGTGCTATTTAGATACACATAGAGACCAAAGGCCAGCTCTTTATCCATACCCACTTTATGACAATGAAAAACATTTAGCTTGTTTTCGAAGCCGATAAGGCCACCTGATAAATTCCCGCCATATAAAGTCGCCACAATACGACGCCTTTCTTCTTTAGAGCTAAAGCGGCGTACAATGATAAAATGTCCCTCATTCTTCCACAACCACGGCCTTGATTTATCAGTAACTGCTATAGCGTTAGGTTTTTTAGAGTCTTTGGGCCAGTTAAATCCTCCACTAAGGTGAACGGGATATATCAGTGGAACTGCCCCAGCTTCGATATCTTTTCGAAGATCGTCTTTCAGCCTGAAATCAACAACAGGCCCCGTACTAACATCAATACCCAAATCATTAAGACTAGATGTAAAAACACTCAGTCTATCTATGATGGCCTGATCTCGATTATTCGCAGCAATATGAATAAATCGTTCTTTGTCATCTGGATTTACAACCTTATTAAAATGCACTGTCCGAGTTGTCATATCAGACGCAGTAATGGTCTTGCTGGTCACATCAAGATGAAAGTCCGAAGCAGGACTAGATGTTATAGTAACAGCACCCTGTGGTCCACCCTTAATTAAATGAATAATGATATTTTCTTGCAGCACCTCATCATCAGAAAACGTGTTGCTACGACTATCAAATATGTGAATATGCTTTATCGCCGTTTCGCGTAACATAAATTCACGGAAAGCTTGATAGTATGGTCCGTTACAAAATGATCGCGGGATAATAGCAACAAGCTCACCGCCTTGTTTGAGCTGCTGAATCGCAAGCGCTACAAATCCCGTATATAAATTAACGGTCTCTATACCTGCCGCTCTCAGCGCCTTTCTGTGCGCACTTGACGCTGCTATTTTTTTATAGGGCGGATTCATTATACAGTGAGTAAACTCCTCACTATCAAGAAGCCCTGATTCACTAGAAGTACGCATAATGTAGTCATCAAGCTCAAAGAATGTAGTTATCTTTACACCAGCAGCGCTTGCAAACTCTTCACACGTCAACAATGATTCTTTTATGAATGGCACTATGCGCTCTTCGATATCATAAGCGTGTATTTGTAACGCACTAGCTTTCCCTCTTTGAATTGCCTCATCGACAAAAGCAGCCGTCAATGAACCTGGACCACAACCTGGATCGAGCAATTGAATATCACCATCGATGTTTTCAAAAAGTGACGACATAAAGAGGCAAATAGGAGCACTCGTAAAAAACTGTCCAAGAGTCCCCTTCTTACTGGGATCTAGCTCTGCATTTGCTCTTATACGAATTGCATCCACATCATCCAACACCATGGATTTTGAAATAGCTCGTTCTGGCATCATTCTGTTCGCTCCCGATCTATTCGGGGTAATTGCTCATTTAATTGATGTTCTTTAATACCATACTTGTAAGCATTGTACTGCCAGGTAACAAACTGCTCCAGAAGTGCATCGTTTTTTTTCTTTAGAGTCTCCACCTCACTTTGCAACCGAGCAATACGATCTGCCGCTGCCGACAGACTGCTTGGCTTTGGCCTAGCCGGACCTTTCAGCTTAAGCGAGGCTTTTTTCGCCTTATAAGCCTCCCTGATAGCCTCGTTGGCATACAAGGACTGTCGGGTCGGCTTTTTACCGACAACTGCCTCACTGGCCTCACAGATGCCTTCCCAGGTTAGCTTGTCGTCATCATGAGCATGTATAATGTTGAGGATTGCTTCTACATCTATTTTTGTAAGGTGCTTAGCCAAGGCCACCTCCTAACAGCTTCATCATGTCATCCAACAGTTCTGACTCCTTTTCATTTATCAGTTCAGGTGTTGCCACTTTCGACTCAATAGCCCTGCGTAGCGGGCTGAATGCCTTATCGTTCCTCAGTTTGATCTGCGCACTATTCGGTACATTCGGGTTTTCAAGAATAGCGACCAACTCCTGTAACCGCTTCATCGTATTCTTGTGATATTCGTACCATCGATCTGCACCAGCTAGACCCTTATTCATAGCTTGCTTGGACGCTTTGTATTGCTGCTCAACTTGCTCCAGACGCTTTTTGATTCGGGACAGCTTTTCTGAGTCTCCCTTTATACAGATTTGCTCTGAGCAATTTAGGCAATCCCGATACTTCTCACATGGAGACATAGTGAAGTCATGAACACAGATACCAAACTCAGTGACATGAACTGCACCCTTTTCCATTGTGTTAAATTCCTGGATGGTAATAGGCACATGCTTTTCCACCTCACCGGACGGACCGAATAGTGTCAGAGAGGTATCGAGCTCTTCCGCCTTTGCAACCATCTCATATTCGCTCATATGGTTGTAAGTGCGGTTTTGCTTTGCCTCAGCACGCCCCGACCACTTGGCAATCTGCAACTGAGATAAGCCACCACGCTGGGCAATGGTGTTCAACAGGTGTCTTACCTGATGCGAGGTAAGTTTGATTCGCCCACCTTCAGCAGTTTGGTATCCATGACGGTCAAAGATGCTTTGATGAGCATGTTTAAGGCTTTCTCTAGGTGACAGATCATTATTAAAAACATTGTTTGTCGGCTTCCACAGGATTACGGGACTTGTACCACGCTGACACCCAATTAAATTCCTGCGCATACAGAACAAGGCATTACTGTACCTGATGCCTTTCTTCTCGCTAAGCCATGGAAATTCCTTTGGCTGGCGGGAAAGTACATACTGCCAAAGGCTTTCTAGGGTATTTTCGCCATCCTTATTAGGCAGCCCCATACCACTCAATGACGACTGTGCCGAATGTTTGTCATCGCCACTGAGACCAAGCGCCTGACATGCTTCGATAACAGTTAACGGTTTATCATCAGCAACATCAGGACATTGTGGATGGCGGTAGAATTTATTGGATTTGCTCTCGACCCACTTGGCAAGTCTTCTTGATTCTTCAGTTAGATGGGTAATTCGGGCGATTGCCTCCTTGGCAATACCAACCATTTCTGTCGGAATCCATTTAATATCTGCCCCAAAGCCTTTACCTGCATAGAAACGCCAGCCATAGCGTAATTTTCCTTTCGAGTCTATTTCTTCAACTTCACAGTCTACAGGCAATTCAAGCACTTCGGTAATGCGAGATGGGGCACACATCAACAGCGCGAAAGTAGAAGATGTGAATATATCTTTAGGTTCCGATGGATTATTAGCAAAAATTTCTGCCAATGCCCTGAGAGCTTCATCTGAAGGCATTTTCTTTTCGCGTCTAGCCTTGGCCTTTTCACCTGTTTGTATTTCGTCTTTCTTACGCGCAATGGGATTTCGCCACCCGCTCAAGTCCTGGGCGATCAGCTTTTTCGCGGTAACGAATTTTGCCAGCCTCTCTAACTCTCTACCGCCATGGTAGTCTGAACCCTTTTTGTAGTATTCTCTCATCAGTTGCGCCGCCTGATCCAGAACATGTACAGACAGATCACTGATAGATGCTGACTTATTGCTCTGCAACAATGCGGCTTCAATTGTGCGAAGTGCCTTCAATTCATTCTTTGCACCAGTTGGCTTATGCCCTTGCTGGTATCTAAAATAGGCTTTAGCAAATTCAATAAAACCATCATCCAGTTTGTAGGCTTCATCTTTAGTTCTGGAATTAGCCCCAAGTTTTGTAAAGTTTCCTGCCTTTGGCCAGCACCACTGTTCCCAATCAAGTTCTCGCCCAAATACAGTCAACTCTGTTTTGCACTGTTCGATGAAATGCTGCAAATTGTCTTTTGCATCCAACTCTACCTTGGGAGTAAAATTAATTATTCTAGCCACAATACAATTCCTCCCTGCGTACCGCACATCGTTGTATTACATCAGCAACAGCGAGAATGCTGCGGTCATTCACAGCAGCAATTTGCATATCACCCGTGACATCAAGCAGTCGCTTTCTCTCTGCAATCAGTTCTTCATAAACTAGTTCATGCGGACCATCCAACCAAGGCTGAAAATGCATACAGGTATAACAAGGAATTGGTACATTGGCACCGCAAAATCCATAGCTACCACAGGTTCCAACACCTTCTCCATTCATCTTGATCCGACTGGCCAGATCATCACCACGCACAGCAGAAGCCTCTGAATCAACCAATACCCCCGCAAATGCCTGGGCATATCTTGCCAGATGATGTCCTACCGCCTTATCGAGGGTTTCAACATGTTCTGGGACATTTTTGATATAAACTCCTGCATTTTGGGTATCAGAGTGATCGAGCAATTCGGCAATAACCATTTCCCCGAAGCCTTCTCTTGCAGCCCTGGTTCCTGTGGTATAGCGGAAACGATTCGAGGAGATATATACTACCCCAAGAAAAAGGACAAAATAAATTTTAAATTATTACAATACAGC
>CAYNIU010000140.1:0-6245 GCA_964397365.1 uncultured Methylomarinum sp.
AAGAGGATTTGCATACTGAAATGCAATATCACCTTTTAAAGATTGGTCATTCATTTGGCTATGATGTCATTAGTGCCTCAAATGATCGTTCAAGAGGTCATGATGGGAATAATTTTTCGTTTATCAGTCTGCCAAAGTTTCCAGAAATTGGAGTTGATAAAGAGACGAATAACACCATTGCGCTTATTGATGTGATTTGGTTTCAAAAAGGCACTAATAAGATTGTCGGTGCTTTTGAAGTGGAAAAAAGCACATCAATATATTCCGGGATTCTCAGGCTTACCGATTTGTATTTTTCATTTCCAGAAGATTCCTCTTTACTTTTTTTGATTATCCCTGACAAAAGAGAAAAAGAATTACTGTTGCAGTTACGCAGGCCAGCGATTCAAAATAACCCTATCGAAATGTATTACATTCTTTTTTCTGACTTGCGTAAACATTGTGATGCAATATGTACGCTCGGTGAGAGCAAGGAAACGCTGAAGAAAATAGCTAAGGTTGCCAGTTGTATCACTACATAGAACAAGAAGAAAACCATGGGCATGTTAAAGGTTGCTCTGATATGGGGTTATTGACGATTGATTGCATAGTAAAATACCAACAATGAAACACTGGGCACAAATGGAAGAGCGCGGCATTATCTGGGGTATACAGGTTTTGCTTAACATTTATCTGCTGTGTGGGCGTAAGGTTTTGCAGATTTTTTTGTACCCCGTAGTCAGTTATTACTGGCTTATCAATAGTAAAGGCCGGAGCGCCAGCCTCAGATATTTGCGACAGATTACGGATTATTTGCCTGATCAGAACATCAAAACCGGTTTGTATGGTAGTTATTTGCATTTCATCAGTTTTGCTAATGCTATTATTGATAAACTGGCTGCCTGGAGTGGCGGCTTATCATTACAGGATGTAGAACATCATGGCCGTGAGGCGATACAACTACATATTAAGAAAGGTCAGGGTTTACTGGTATTGAGTTCCCATCTTGGCAATATGGAAGTCTGCCGGGTGGCGGCCTATCTGGGAAAGGTAAAAATTAATATACTGGTACATACCAAACATGCGGAAAAGTTTAATAGCGTATTAAATCGTTATGCTGAAGGTGGGCGCATGAATCTCATTCAGGTTACTGAAATAACGGCCGCCACGGCAATGATGTTACAAGACAAGATTGAAGCGGGGGAGATTGTGGTGATTGCGGCGGACAGGATACCGGTAAGCGGCCAAAACCGAGTTTCCCGGGCAGATTTTCTTGGACTTCCGGCGCTGTTTCCACAAGGGCCGTTTATCTTGGCTGCATTGCTGAAATGTCCGGTATACACGTTGTTTTGTTTAAAAAAACACAATAAACAGGTGATTTATTTTGAGCATTTCTGTGATGCCTTGTCATTTCCCCGAAAACAGCGGGATACTGCGATACAGCAATGTACTCAGGATTATGCCAAGCGCTTACAAAAATATTGTTTGAAAGAACCACTGCAGTGGTTCAATTTTTATGATTTCTGGCAGCTTGATGATAAATAAACAGACCATTATTGTTGATGGACAGGCTTTAACGATTGAAGACATCAGTCATATTGCCAAACAAACGCACAAATTTCAGTTAACGGATGCTCCCTGTTTTATCGACAGAATCAATAAGGGGGCACAATTTATAGACACCCTGTTACAGGAAGAGGGTTTTGTTTACGGTGTTACTACAGGTTTCGGCGATTCCTGTACGATTTCAATCCCATTGGAGAATGTGGCAGAGTTGCCAAGACATCTTTATACCTTTCATGGTTGTGGCCTGGGTGATTATTTTGATCCGCAGCAGACTCGGGCGATTTTGGCGGTGCGCCTGAACAGTCTGGCTCAGGGTTTCTCCGGGGTTCGCTATCAATTATTACAGCAGATTGAGACATTGCTTAACCAGGATATATTGCCATTGATCCCGCAGGAAGGCTCAGTTGGCGCTAGTGGTGATTTGACGCCGTTATCCTATCTGGCGGCGGTACTGGCTGGTGAGCGGGAGGTTCTATATCAGGGGGATAAACAAGCAACTGCAACAGTTTTTAAGGCTTTGAATATTACCCCGCTGGTTCTGCAACCGAAAGAAGGACTGGCCATTATGAACGGCACGGCAGCGATGACTGCTGTAGCTTGCCTGGCCTGGCATCGTGCCGCTTATTTATCACAACTGTGTACCCGTATCACCAGTCTGGCTTCTGTCGCGTTGAAAGGGAATGCCTATCACTTTGATGAAAAACTGTTTTCAGTTAAACCGCACGCTGGACAGATAAAAGTGGCGCAACGACTTCGTGAAGATTTGCACTGGTCGGTAGTGACGCCACGTAACGATACCCGTCTACAGGATCGTTATTCGTTACGTTGTGCGCCCCATGTCATTGGCGTTTTGGAAGATGCCTTACCGTGGTTACGACAATTTATTGAAAATGAGTTAAACAGCGCCAACGATAACCCGATTATTGATGCTGAAGATGAACATGTCTTACATGGCGGTCATTTCTACGGGGGGCATATTGCTTTTGCCATGGATGGCTTGAAGATGGCGGTCGCTAATCTGGCCGATTTGCTGGACAGACAAATGGCACAATTGATGGATAATAAATTTAATCATGGCTTACCGGCTAACTTGTCTGGCGCGAAGGCTGAACAAGCCGTATTGAATCACGGTTTTAAAGCCGTACAGATTGCCGTTTCTGCCTGGACCGCAGAAGCACTGAAACTGACCATGCCGGCCAGCGTGTTTTCCCGTTCCACTGAATGTCATAATCAAGACAAGGTCAGCATGGGAACCATTGCCGCCAGAGATTGTGTCCGCATTCTGGAACTGACTGAACAGGTGGCCGCGGCGATGTTAATCGCTGTTGTTCAGGGCGTGGAATTGCGAGGCATTGACGCGGGGTTGAGTCCTGGATTGCAACACACTTTTCAGCAGGTTAGAGACCAAATTCCTTTCTTGGAAAGCGACCGGGCAATGGAACAGGATCTGCGCCTTTGTTTGCAGCTAATACGCGATCAGCATTGGGTGTTATATGATTAAAGCTGTTGCCGACTGCGAAATTGAAATTGAGGTGCCGTTTTTCGATGTTGATATGATGAACATTGTCTGGCATGGACATTATGCAAAATATTTTGAACTGGCGCGATGTAAGTTACTGGATAAAATTGGCTACAATTATATGCAAATGCTGGATTCCGGTTATCTTTGGCCAATTATTGATTTGCATATTCGTTATGCCAAACCCGCAAAATTCGGCCAGAAGGTTATCGTCCATGCCGCTGTCAGCGAATGGGAAAATCGCCTGAAAATCAATTACCGAATTGTCGACAAACTGAGCGATGTTCGTCTGACCCGGGGGTATACTTCTCAGGTGGCGATTGACATGGCAACCGATGAGATGTGTTATGAATCTCCGGCGATATTATGGGAAAAACTGGGACTTAAAAAACCGTGACACAATACGATGTAATAGTCATTGGCAGCGGGATTGGCGGCTTGACTTCGGCAGGGCTGTTGGCCAAGGCGGGTAAATCCGTTCTGTTGTTGGAAGCGCATGACCGCCCTGGCGGCTATGCTCATGGATTCAAACGCAAAAAATATCATTTTGATGCCGGGGTGCATTTGATCAGTGGCTGTGGGGTGGAAGGATATTCGGGAGGACAGGTTATCCGTAAAGTTCTGCAAACGCTGGACGTTGCCGACAAGATCAGATTCATTTGCGTCAATCCTTTCAGTCATGCTTATTATCCCGGAGTCAGTGTCGATTTACCGCAAACGATAGAGGCCTTTGTATCCAGAATGGGCGCGATGTTTCCGGGCGAACAACCAGGGATTGACGCATTGATTCGCCTTTGCTTGCAAGTAACGGAAGAAATTGCCATAGCCGATGAAGTTATGGCTGAAGTGGATCATGCCGCCGGACAACAATTAATGCCGGCTTTGTTTAAATATCGCAAAGCAACATTGGCCGATGTCGCCGGACAATTTATAACAGACCCGAAGCTGTTAGGCATATTTGCCAGTAACTGGCCCTATCTGGGATTACCGCCGTCAAAAGTATCGTTTGTATACTGGTCAACCATGTTAATTGGCTATATGGTGGATGGCGCATATTATTGTAAAGGCGGCTTTCAGCAGCTGGCCAATGTGCTGGTCAAGGGTGTTGAGCAACAAGGCGGCGTGGTTCGCTTCAAGTCGCCAGTTGAGCGGATTATAATTGAAACTGATCGGGTTGTGGGCGTTATGGTGAAAGGACAATGTATTACAGCGCCTGTTGTTATCTCCAATGCAGATATTAAGCAAACAGTCTGTAAAATGACCGGTGAACACTATTTTCCGCCCAGGTTTGTGCAAAGAATTAAAAAAATGCAGCATTCATTATCTATTTTTGTGGTATATATTGCTACGAATCTGGATTTAACCCCTTTGAACCTGGCTCACGAATCATTTTGTTACCGTGATTTTGACCATGATCACAACTTTGCCCGAACGCAACACGGAGATATTTCCTGGCTTAGTATTACCGCACCGACCCTGATTGACCCTGACTTGGCGCCGGTTGGCGAACATTTACTGATGCTGACAACATTATTGCCTTATTATGCTGCGGATTCATGGCGACAGTCCAAGCCTGTATTTATGCAAGCAATGCTGAAAATGGCCGCACAAACGCTGCCTGGACTGGAAGAGCATATTTTATATATGGAAGGTGGCTCACCTGCAACTATGCAGCGGTATACGCAAAATCATCAGGGTGCCGCTTATGGCTGGGATGTAACACCCAACCAGGTTGGACCGGCGCGTATCCAAAATGAATCTCCAATACTTGGATTGTATTTTGCCGGACACTGGAGTTCCCCGGGCGGCGGAGTTTATGGTGTCAGTGTTTCCGGTGTACAGGCGGCCCAGAAAGTCTTGGGTATCAGCAAGCTGTCTGATTTCTGGAATACTCTTTCTGAAAACACCAGTTAGTATGTTCAATAGAACCTTTTTGTTCAGCATATTGATGACCATGGTGGTTTGGATCATCTGGTTGCTATATACCCAGCCAGATTCATTGCTTATTTTCAGCGAAAACTGGCCAGTTACTCTCACTATGGTGTTCGCTTCATTTATCGCCGGAGCGACCAGCGAAGGCGGTGGGGCAATCGCTTTTCCAATATTTACCAAGGTATTGCATATCGCGCCGCTGGAGGCGAAAATTTTTTCGTTGGCGATTCAAAGTGTGGGTATGGTGGCGGCGACATTGACAATCATTGTTATGCGCGTGCCGGTAGAATGGCGGTTAATTTTCTGGGCCAGCTTGGGGGGATTGTTTGGAATTGTTCCGGGAACCATGATGATTGCCCCGTTGTTGTCGCCGGAATTGTTGAAATGGCTGTTTACAGCAATGATTACAAGCTTTGCATTAACTTTGCTCGTTCTAAACTGGCAACCGCGTCTTTACAATAATGGTTTGCCGGAATTCAGTTGCCGGGAAAAGTGGATTGTTATACTGACAGGGTTTATCGGCGGAGCTATGACCGGATTGGTTGGCAATGGCATCGACATTATTTGTTTTTCGGTAATGGTGTTGTTGTTCCGTTTATCAGAGAAAGTTTCGACACCGACTTCGGTAGTTTTGATGGCGGTCAATTCGCTGGCCGGGTTTGCCTTACATGTATTCGTGATTGGTGGTTTCAGCTCCACCGTGGAAAGATACTGGTTGGCAGCTGTTCCGGTTGTTGTGGTGGGCGCGCCGTTAGGGGCTTATTTTTGTTCGCGCTTAAAAAACAAAACCATTGCCGTTATTTTAATCACTCTGATTATAATCGAATTAATCAGTTCGCTGAGTTTGGTTCCATTAACTGATAGAATTACCAACGTCAGTCTGACCGTATTTTTACTGTTTTTATTGGTTTATTATCGAATGTCCGGGGTTACACGATATACCCCAAATTAGAAGGAGAGTAAATTATGCGTTTATTATTTCGCGGTATCGCTTTACTAATGCTGGCGTTGTCGCTGGTCGCTTGCAAAAAAACCTTAAAGCCGGAAGAATTACCCGCACATATCGTAGTGGGTGACAGCTATTATACGCAGTTTGTCATCCGCTATGAGAAAGGCACTCACTTAACCACTAATTATCGCCGCGGCGCGTCCATTCCGGTAAACAGCAAAGTCAGGTTACTGAAAATAACGTCCAAAACAATAGAAGTGGAACTGGAAAACTCACCCCAAACACTGTTGGTTAAAAATG
>CAYNIU010000141.1:0-6092 GCA_964397365.1 uncultured Methylomarinum sp.
CTAGGTTCTGTTTTATTTTATCGGCATTGATTGCGTAGCGTTGATCATGCCCCGGTCTGTCAGTAACATGGGTAACAAGCTGACTATAGGCGGTGATGCCGTCAGGATGATTCGGAACCAGTTCATCCAGAATTGTACAAACCGCATGGATCACTTCCAGATTGGTTTTTTCGTTATGGCCGCCAATGTTATAGGTTTCCCCCGGTTGTCCCTGAGTAGCCACTTGCCAAAGCGCTTTGGCATGGTCTTCCACATAAAGCCAGTCGCGAATCTGATCGCCTTTGCCATAAACAGGCAAAGGCTTACCTTCCAAAGCATTCAATATAATCAGCGGTATTAATTTTTCCGGAAACTGATAAGGCCCGTAATTATTAGAGCAATTAGTCAGTACAACCGGTAAACCGTAGGTGCGATGCCAGGCTCTGACCAGATGATCGGAAGCGGCTTTACTGGCAGAATAGGGGGAGCTTGGATCATAAGCTGTGGTTTCATGGAACAGGCCATCACTCCCCAGGCTACCATATACTTCATCTGTCGATATGTGGTGAAAACGGAAGCTGTTTTTTTGATTTTTAGGCTGTGATTGCCAATAACTTCTGGCAGCTTCCAGCAAGACAGCGGTTCCAACGACATTGGTCTGAATAAAATCCAGAGGTCCGTCGATAGAGCGGTCAACATGAGATTCGGCCGCAAGATGCAGCACCATATCAGGCTGATATTGGCTGAACAATTGCCTGATAGCCGGTGCATCACAAACATCAACCCGTTCAAAATGATAATGTGGATTATCCGTAACTGGTTCTAATGACGCCAGATTACCGGCATAGGTCAGTTTATCAATATTGATAATTTGATGCCCGGTTTCAGCAATCAAATAACGGATTAACGCCGAGCCTATAAATCCAGCTCCACCTGTTATAAATATTTTCATTTTTTATTTTGTGATTTTCATTAAGGTAAAACAAAAATTTTTCGTTTATCTTTTATAATCTTACAATCCCTCGTTGTTCCATTAATTGAATAACCGAGTTTACACTGTCTTCTAAAGATTGCTCATGTGTTCTGACTACTAATTCTGGTTTTTCAGGCGCTTCGTAGGGTGAGCCAATCCCGGTAAAAAAAGGAATTTCACCCGCTCTGGCTTTTTTGTATAAACCTTTTACATCACGCTGTTCACAAACTTCTATCGGACATTGGCAATATATTTCCAGAAAATCACCATGCGGTAATAATTTTCTGGCGGCATTACGATCCTCCTTAAAAGGTGAAATAAAAGCGGTCAAGGTAATCACCCCGGATTCTGTCAATAACTTTGCCACTTCGCTGATTCTTCGGATATTTTCAACCCGGTCGGCATCACAAAAACCTAAATCGCTACAAAGGCCATGACGAACATTATCGCCATCCAAAACAAAAGTACTTATTCCTGACTTATGCAGCCGGTCTTCAACCGCGTGCGCCATGGTTGATTTGCCCGAACCGGAAAGACCGGTAAACCATAAAACCGCACTGTTATGATGGTGTAAATTTTCCCTGTCCTTTCGAGTTACGGTTGCATGATGCCAGACTGTATTACTGCTTTTCTTTGTCATATTCGGTATTTTTTATTGCTACTGTATTGGTCAGCAAAAGCGGAAATAAACAGTCCAAGTTCTGTCTGAGGTAAATGATTGATACCTGCCGCAGCTTTTCTACCGCCACCACTTGCAAATAATGAACATATTTCGTCTGCCCCGACTTTTGTCGTTAATGGCGCTCTGACACTTACTTGATAACCCTCTTGGTTATTATAGGTTAATACGGCGTGAGCGCTATGTGGATTTTTATTCGCCAGATAATTGCCAAATACGCCACTGACCCGCCGCGCCCACTTTTTATCAGGCAATAAATAAACAGCTATTTGATCTGTTTGATATTCCGGTGAAATTTCCTGTGCAGCCGTCATATCATCCGAATAAGCATCCAGCAGGTTTTGATAACCTTCTGAATTCTCATTGATAAAATCAAAGGGTGAAACATACTGGCTAAGTTCTTTGTAAAGCTGTGTAGGCGGGATGTGCAAGTCAGCCAAACTGCTGCCATAGCTATTATAATTAATACAAATCCCCAAACCCTTTAATTGTTGAAGTTCTTTTTCAGATAGCAATAATGGCGCTGCAGCCTTCAAGGCGCTATCATTCAAGTTATCACCAAATGCTGCGGTTACAGCCCAGGCAAGATGTTGTCCTTGCAGGTAGTCATTAACCAATAAACTGGTGCAGGTTGTTGAATCAGTATTGATAATGGTCTGAAGCCTCGGATGCTCAGGAATTTCTCCTGCTTGATGATGATCAACATATAGAACATGGGCGCCGCATTGTAAAATTTCTTCCAGACAGTCTCGATTTTTAGCCAACGAAATATCCAACACTGTCAACTGATCACCGGCTTTCGCCTCAACTTCTTGTAACAACTGAATATCTCTTTTAACCCCGGTTATTAGCTTTGATTTTATTGGCCGAATCAAACGAAGTTGTATTAATGCACAGATACCATCGGCATCACCATTAAAAACATCTATTTCCATATTGTTTTTTCTGTGATTTGTTTTGCAATCTGTTAATCCTAAACTAACATCTAACGTATTGCTAAAATTTTTACTATCAATGCAAATAATTTTTATCAACAACAAGGAGTAAATAGTATGATTCCCGTCATTTTATCAGGAGGATCCGGTACTCGCTTATGGCCATTATCCCGTAGCCAGCATCCCAAACAATTTTTGCCGTTAGTCTCCAATAACACCATGGTGCAGGAAACCATCCTGCGCTTACAGGGACTGGAGGGATTGCAAGCGCCACTAGGCGTATGCAATGAGAATCATCGTTTCATGATGGCTGAGCAGTTAAGGGAGGTCGGCGTGCAACCAACCGCCATTATTCTGGAACCTGTTGGTAAAAATACCGCTCCTGCAGTTACCCTAGCGGCACTGACAGCACAATCAACTAATGATATTTTACTGATTCTGCCAGCTGATCATGCTATTACTCATGTTTCTGCTTTTCAGACCGCTGTAAAAAAAGCTCACTCCCTGGCCGAGCAGGGATTTTTAGTGACTTTTGGTGTTGTACCCCATGAACCGGAAACAGGCTATGGTTACATTAAAGCCGGTGATCCTTTGGATGAGGACAGTTTTAAGGTTGCCGCTTTTGTTGAAAAACCCGACTTGGATACTGCTGAAAAGTATGTGGAAAGTGGTGAATTTTACTGGAATAGCGGCATGTTTGCCTTTAAAGCAGGCCGTTATCTGGAAGAACTGGAAAAATTTCAGCCAGCCATCTTATCCGCATGTAGAAAAGCGCTTGATGGTTCCCAACGTGATATTGATTTTGTACGATTGCACAAAGATGCTTTTATGGAATGTCCGGCTGATTCTATTGATTATGCGGTGATGGAGAAAACCAATCAATCGGTGGTAATTCCTTTGGATGCGAACTGGAATGATGTTGGCTCCTGGTCAGCTTTATGGGACGTTACTCAAAAAGATGATCAGGGAAATGCTGTCAGCGGTGATGTTCTGGCTTTTGATACCAGAGATTCTTTTCTGCATTCAAGCAATAAGCTAATTGCCACTATTGGGGTTAATAATCTGGTGATAGTAGAAACAGATGATGCCGTCATGATTGCGACCAAAGATAGAGTACAAGATGTAAAAAAAATTGTTGACCACCTCAAGAAGGCAAAACGCAGTGAAGCCGATATACACCGAAAAGTCTATAGACCCTGGGGATATTATCATTCAGTTGACAGTGGTGAACGCCATCAGACTAAGCGTATTGTCGTTAAGCCTGGCGCCAAACTCTCTTTGCAAAAGCATCATCATCGGGCGGAACACTGGATTATCGTGAAGGGGACAGCGATGATTACCAAAGGCGACAAAAAAATGTTGCTTTCGGAAAATGAATCAACCTATATCCCTTTAGGGGTAACTCATTGTCTGGAAAACCCGGGAGTAATCCCGTTGGAAATGGTGGAAGTCCAGTCCGGTAGTTATCTGGGTGAAGATGATATTGTCCGTTTCCAGGATGATTACGGTCGTGTGTAAGTAAGGTACGATACGAGCAAATTATCAGTATTTCCAATGCCTCGAATGAGCCATTGGAAATAAAAATAAGTCAACACAAACAAAAATCTGACATACTCCTGACTTTAATTATTTAGATTTTTTACTCTGTTTTTGCTTTTTATTGGATGAATTTTTTACCGCTGATAAGACAATATCTTTCTTATTTTTTTGTATCGTTTTTTCGCCAACCCCTTTGACGTTGATTAAGTCTGCTAATGATTTAAAATCCCCGTTTTTTCTACGATACTGGACAATCGCTTCAGCTTTTTTCTGACCGATACCGGATAATGACTGAGAAATGGTTTTGGCGTCTGCCGTATTGATATTAACGGGTTTGGCAAATACATTAAATGAACACAAAACTAAAACAACAAATAATTTCTTCATAACCTGAGATCTCCACCTTAAACTGGATTTAATCGTTAAAATCATAATGAACTGCCAACCAAAAAGTTAATGAATCCGTCCAATAATAGGAGTATAGATTCAGGTTTTAAAATTACAAGCGCAGAGGATGGTTTATATTCAAGAAAAATTTACTGTAAATACAACTGCCGACACAATTAGCCCCAGTGTCCAGTACATAAATCGATCTAACCTGCGATTCATTTCCATGAACCCTGTATTCATATCAGTACGCATATTTTCAAAGCGCTTATCAACTAATTCAAAGTGCTTTTCAACTTGTTCAAAACGCTTGTCAATTTGCTCAAAGCGCTTCTCAGCTTGTTCAAAACGCTTGTCAATTTGCTCAAAGCGTTTATCAACTTGTTCAAAACGTTTTTCCATCAAATTAAATCCCTGAATCATCAATTCTCTTTGATGTTTCAGTTCTTCTTCAATTTTGACTGTACGCTCTCTTAAATCAAGCTCATAGCGTACATTAGCATTCGCCAGTTCCGGACGATCTGCAATCATCTGTTTAACTAGGCGCTTGATTTGTGCAATATCTGCTTCTGCCAGTGCCATAAAACCTCCTTCTACATTTCAAAGTATAACGCATTTAAATTTATTAATCATAGGTTTAGAACAACCTGAACTGGCAAAAACAATAATACAATACTTGCCACCTTATCTTGCAAGCTGTATTGTTCAAATTAAATAATTATAACAGGAAATTTTTTGACTACTTCCATGCCTGATCAAAATACAAAATGCCTGATTCTGGTTGACGGCTCATCCTTTTTGTTTCGCGCTTATCACGCCATTCCACCTTTAACCAATAAAAAAGGTGAACCGACAAACGCTATTTACGGTGTTTCCAATATGTTGCGCAAACTAATGGCGGATCATAAGACGGAATATTTTACGGTCGTTTTTGATGCTCCAGGTTCTACTTTCCGTCATAAACTCTACGAGCAATATAAGGCTCATCGTCCGCCTATGCCGGATGATTTAAGAGTGCAAATCGAGCCGTTGCATAACTTGATACGCACCATGGGATTGCCTTTAATTATGGAACCCGATGTTGAAGCCGATGACGTACTGGGCGCTTTGGCGCAACAAGGCGAAAAAGCGGGGTTTGAGGTGATTATCTCCACCGGAGATAAAGACATGGCGCAGCTAGTCACTGAACATATCACCCTGGAAAACACCATGTCCAATACTCGTATGGACAGGCAAGGGGTCGTCGAAAAATTCGGTGTCAAACCGGAACAAATCATTGATTATCTGGCTTTGATGGGCGATACAGTCGATAACATTCCCGGCGTACCAAAAGTTGGCCCCAAAACGGCTGCCAAATGGCTGACCGAATATAAAACATTAGATAATCTGATTGCTAATGCGGACAAAATCAAAGGGAAAATCGGTGAGAATCTACGTAATAGTCTGGGACAACTGCCATTGTCTCGTGAACTGACCACCATTAAATGTGATATTCCATTATCGCATCATCTGGATGACCTGAAATGCCGACAGGCTGATCGTACAGAGCTGAAACAGCAGCTGGAGGAATTGGGATTTTCCTCCTGGCTACGCATGCTGG
>CAYNIU010000142.1:0-6055 GCA_964397365.1 uncultured Methylomarinum sp.
AATAACTGATCCTGTAGATTTTTAGTACCCGTTGAAATAATGACTTTTTTCGTGGCTAAAATGGCTGGAATCAGATAGGCAAACGTCTTTCCCGTGCCGGTTCCGGCTTCGGCAATTAAATTCTGTTCTGATTCAATTGAAGCATAAATAGCCTCTGCCATTTCCATTTGTGCAGTACGCGGCAAATAGCCTGATATAACACTCGCCAAGGCGCCTTCACTGCCAAAAATTTCGTTAAATTCTGTCACTGAAAAGTCTAACCTGCTAAATAACTGCCACGCCGACCACAAAACTATTAAGGACTAATAAAGCTTTGCGCTTTTAACTTAGCTTCTTTAGCGCCATGGTAATTCTGTTGCATGCGTCTGGCTTTACTTATTAATAACCAGCTTTTTCTTTTCAAGCTAATATTACCGGCTGCCAGTAGAGCGGCCTTTCTGGCTAAATCTTCCGCCAGTCTTGGTTGACTCTGTTTCATACGCAACTGGGCAAGTTTGAACGTTAATACAGGGTTTCTGGGATCTATTCTTAATGCCCGCTCCAGCACCACTACAGCCGACTCCAGGTCTCCAGCCCGACTATTGCGCTCAGATTCAGTCATCAAGGCCACCACAGCAGGTGAATTAAGCTGTTTCCCAGAATTATTCGTTATAACCGTTTCAGTCGAACCTTTATGCTCTTGTGGCCACATGGGCTCGCTATGCTGATGTTCCATAGCGCCATCGACAGAATCAGAACTAATCTGCGGCATTTCATACGGGTTAGTCACAACGGGATGATCAGTGTAAATCGGCGCCGGCGGCTGATAATCCTGAAATCCACTGCAACCATACTGCAATAGGAATACTGACGTTACCGCCCATAGTTTTTTATTTATCATTCAAATCAGCTTACAGAAATAAATTTTTGAAACAAAAACAACGAAGAATCATAATCTTTAAAAAACACTAAAACAGTTCAATATCATCTTCGTCGTCATTTTCTTCAATTTGAGCTGCCAGCGACAACGCTTCATCAATCGTTTTTCCGCTCAGAACCGCATCGAACATGATTTTTTCAGATTCCATTGTATAACGTCCGCGGATTTCATCCTGAAATTTTTTCCACTCCATAGGGTTATATATTCGTTGCGGGTCATCAATCAATAACGACAAGCCATTCAAACTGCTGGTCACATGATCAAGACATTGTTGCAAGCGGTCATAAAACTGGAATGCCACAATGGAAGATTGGATTTTTTCACTGGTCGCCAGACAATGCTGCAATGCCAGATCTCGTTCTTCCCCTGAAGCAAACGAATTCAGAATGTCATTGATGGCCTGCATATGTTCAACCATCGAGGTAAATGAATCAGTCAATGTATTAACCGAATTATCGCCTTCTTTCATGCTGCTTTGAACCAAAGCCACTGAAACCGTAAGCAATTTCACTGTTTCCCTGATTTGACTCCAGTCCAAATCGGGTTGGCGTGAACCTGAATAAGCCATATTAAAACTTCCCTAAAGTAAATAAAAAGACAATCACCCATATAACTGTTTTGCCATTATAGCAGACTGAAGAACTCTGCCTTATACCTGAATCTGTGACCTCACTACGGTACAGGTTATAGCATTAGGCAGCACTTATGCCTGTCAGAATGAACTATGAAGATAATTTACAAAAACATAAACACTGCTATTCCATTTTATTCACTGCCACTGAATCAGGCTTGAGACTTAAAGTAAAACGACCGTCCAACAACCCCTGCAACTCTTCACCCACCATACTGTAACGCCATCCCTGTAATAACGGATTATCCGCACTATCATGAATCAATTTTTCCAGATCTTTTCTTGTTGCCAACACCACTGGATTAAGTGAATTTTCATCGGCTCGTATTCTGACAACTGCCGTCAACACATCCAGTATCGCTTCCTGTTGCTGTGTTTTTTTCGGTGGCCTGCCTTGTTCATATAAGGGAATCGGCGGTCGTTGTTTAGCCTCGTTAATCAGCCGACAAATCACCTTTCCATTCCGATTCACCAGGCGTTCATTGATATTGCGTACTTTGGCCAATTCCGCTACAGTTTCTGGTTGTAATTTAGCCAGTTCCAGTAGCATATCATCACGGATCAACCAATTGCGTGGCCTATCTATTTTCTGTGCCGTTTCTTCCCGCCATTCAGCCAGAGCCTGAACAATAGATAATTGCTTACCGGTCAATTTGTTTTTTCCTCTGATTTTTAACCAGGCATTAGCAGGTGAAATCTGATACAACTCAGTATCTTTCAATAATTCAAAATCCTGTTCCAGCCACTTTAGCCGCCCCAGCTCCTGTAGTTGTTCACACATCATTTGATAGATCTTGCACAGATAAATGACATCATCAGCCGCATATTGAATCTGAGCATCACTTAACGGACGCATACTCCAATCAGTACGGGTATGAGCTTTACTGAGATTAATATTCAGAAAGCTGGATACCAGCATGGCATAACCCGGATTTTCCTGAAACCCCAACAAAGGCGCTGCTATCTGAGTATCAAAAACAGGCTCCAACACCGTCCCGGTAATCTGATAAAAAATCTCCAGATCCTGACGACAGGAATGCAATACTTTAGTAATGTCAGGTTGATAAATAGCATCAAATAATTTATCCAAATCGGATAATACAATGGGATCGACACAAGCCACCCATTCCGGTGTAGCAATTTGCAGCAAACAGAATTGGGGATAATAGGTTTTTTCTCTTAAAAATTCTGTATCCAGCGCAACCCATGGTTGTTGTACAATTTGCCGGCACAACGACTCCAGCTTCTCTGTAGTATTAATATATTGAATGCTCATAGTAACTTAACCATAGCAGTTATCCCGATATTTAACAGAAAATATACCGCCTTTATTTCCGGTAATCATCTGGATTAATTTGATATTTCCTTAACTTGTTATAAACGGCTCGGGTCGAAATACCCATACTATCAGCAATTTTCCTGATCTCCCCCTGGTTCTGTTGTAAAGAAGACTGCAAAAATGTCCTTTCAACATTGGCAATAGCCTGATCTTTCTGCTGTTTCCAATCTATAGCTTCAATTCGAGATTCACCGACATCCAGTTTCAAATCCGTTATTTCCGCTCCTGTAGTAAATAACACACTACGTTCCAACACATTCTCCAATTCCCGTACATTTCCTGGCCAGCGATAGCTACGAATCTTCTGCATCACCTCACGGCTGACCGATTCCACCGCCTTGTTATGCTTTCTGTTCATCCGTTGCAAAATTAATTGCACCAATGCCGGCAAATCTTCCGGCCTGTCAATCAATGGTGGTATGTCCAGACCCACTACATTGATGCGATAATATAAATCATGACGAAACTGCCCCTGCTGCACTTTGTTTTGTAAATTAACATTAGTTGCGGAGATAATACGCAAGTCCACCTGAATCGTTTGCTTGCCCCCTACCCGCTCCAATTCACCTTCCTGTATCACCCTCAGCAAACGTGTTTGCGCCGCCGCTGACAAAGAATCCACTTCATCAAGAAACAAAGTGCCGCCATCGGCTCTTTCAAAAAAACCCTGATGAACTTCTACGGCTCCGGTAAAAGCCCCTTTCTCATGCCCAAACAACACACTCTCCAGCAAGCTTTCTGGTATTGCACCACAATTAATAGGCACAAAAGCCTGGTGACAGCGTTCGCTCATAGCATGTATAGCGCGTGCCACCAGTTCTTTT
Source organism: uncultured Methylomarinum sp. (assembly GCA_964397365.1). Classification (GTDB taxonomy): domain Bacteria; phylum Pseudomonadota; class Gammaproteobacteria; order Methylococcales; family Methylomonadaceae; genus Methylomarinum. Next base: position 3,714 of record CAYNIU010000142.1, read on the forward strand.
CCCACGCCGGTTTGTCCCTGAACTAATATAGTCGCCGGAGTGGGCGCCACGACTTCTATCGCTTGCAAAACCTTTTTCATCATTGCTGAATGAGCGATAATAACTGGAGGCTGGGATTTTTTTACCGGCTTCTTACTTTGTTTACGCCATATTTTCAGCATACTTTCTTCTATTCGGGCATGCAAAGCATCAAAATCCTGCGACTTTATATTTTTATTCAGATTATTTCGATACTCGATTCCTGATCTGTTTTTTGCTGTTTCAGGATTAAGATGAATATAAACTTCACAACAGCCATCATGTTGGGCAATACTTTTAGCAATTTCCACTTTTGCATAACCAAAATTACGCGCTGCAATACCACCAAAAACACTGGATGTCATTCCACATAATTCAGGAAACTCAGCCACTTTTTCACCAAAAGGACAGCGACTGTTACAAACAGTGATACCTTCCTGATTACTGGCTGATAATGAAAATTTGCCGCCAATATTGTTCTTCAGTCCCAATATCAATTCGATATAGCTTTCAATATCTAGCATCCCATCTTTTTTATCATGTTCGACCCGGTAAACATCCTCAAAAAAACAACCGGCTGTCCGAGCAATATGCTCAATCAGCTCCTGACACTGTTGCTGGCCTAATTGTTCGCTGGCGTGCATCAGTTCCAGAATAAAAGTTTGTAAAAAAAAGACTGGAGTCAAATCTGAAAGCGAAGGATTATTCATTTTTTAAATCGTGAAGATAAGTTGCACCAATTGAACCACAAGTTCACAACACAAGTCACTAGAAATTTATATCTTCTTGTTTATTAAGTATTTTTAATTTAAAACAAACAGGCATGAATCATGCTATTAACTATAAGCTGACAGGAAGAAAAATAATGGTCTTTAAAAATATCTTCCTGAACGGAAAGAATTTTATATCACTATAATTATTGATGAGGCTATACCATGAGCGATAACAAACCCCCTTTAAACCCGCACCCTTTAAGTGAATACGTAGCTTGGGCCGGAAATCGTAACCGCGAACCCATTTTGGGAGTATTAAAGGAAAAACTGCCCAAAGACAAAGGACGAATACTGGAAATGGCCAGCGGCAGTGGTATGCACATCAACTACTTTGCGCCGCATTTCGATCATTTACATTTTCACCCTTCAGACAGAGATATTGAAGTTTTTGACAACATCAAGAAACTGACCAAGGAACACGGTAATGACAACATAGCGGATCCGATTCATCTGGATTTAACTGACCCGGAAACCTGGTTCAATAAAGACATGTCTGAATCGTTTTCAGCTATTTTTTGTATTAATATTTTTCAGGTCGCACCTATTTCAATCGCCGATGGCATGATGGAATGTGCCGCACATCTTCTCAATGAAAATGGTATTTTATTGATTTATGGTCCATTTCAAGTACAAGGCTCATTTACAACAGAATCAAATCAACAATTCCATAAAACACTCAGTTCCGCCGGCGTTCCTGAATGGGGATTAAAAGATGTATCTGATTTAAAAAAGGCGGCTGCAAAACACGGACTGGAATTAAAAGAGCAAATCGATATGCCAGCTAATAATTTTTCCCTTATTTTCGGTAGAATTTAATAGCGCTTCCGGCAATAACCAATATTAGAAAATTACCTACATAATGAAGCAACAATGTTCAGCAGTTATCATTGGCGTTGGACCCGAACGTGGTCTGGGCGCTACACTCGCCAAACACTTTGCCGCAAAAGGTTTACACATATTCATTGCCGGACGCAGTGAGGATAAATTGCAAAAAGTGGCTGACACTATTCTGAAAAATGGCGGCAACGCAACCATTGTGGTAGCGGATGCCACCCAGGAAAATGATGTCGGTCACTTATTTGAGCGCATTCAAAAACAGGCGTATCAATTACAAATTGCTGTCTATAATGTAGACAGCAATATCCCATCGCCTCTTCTGGATACCGGAGTGGAAACCTTTACAAAATTATGGCGGCAAAATTGCCTGGGTGCTTTCTTGTTTGCCAAAGCAGCCATTGAATGTATGCAAAAAAATCATCAAGGAACGCTGTTTTTTACCGGAGCTACAGCTTCTCTGCGCGCCAGACCCCCGTTTACCGCTTTTGCATCGGCCAAATCGGCGTTAAGAGCATTGGCTCAAGGATTAGCCAGAGAATTTTCACCTGAAGGTATCCATGTGGTTCATAGCATTATAGATGGGGTTATAGACGGCGATCGTGCGGCGCAACAATTTCCGGATTATGTTAAAAGCAAAGGCAAAGACGGCTTGTTAAAATTGGATGCCATTGCCGAAACTTACTGGGCCATGCATTGCCAACACCCCAGCGCCTG
>CAYNIU010000143.1:0-5993 GCA_964397365.1 uncultured Methylomarinum sp.
ACGTAGACCATGGAAAAACTACCCTGGTTGATCAGTTATTACAACAATCAGGTACATTTGCCGCACATGAAAAGGTCGATGAACGAATCATGGACTCCAATGACCTGGAAAAGGAAAGAGGAATTACCATTCTGGCGAAAAATACTGCAATTGATTGGCACGATTATCATATTAATATTGTCGATACGCCGGGACATGCCGATTTTGGTGGTGAAGTTGAGCGGGTGTTGTCCATGGTGGATTCGGTTTTACTGCTGGTTGATGCGGTAGACGGCCCAATGCCGCAAACCCGGTTTGTAACCCAGAAAGCATTTGCACTGGGATTAAAGCCGATTGTGGTGATCAATAAAATTGATCGCCCGGGCGCACGGCCTGACTGGGTTATTGATCAGACCTTCGATCTATTTGACCGCTTGGGAGCCACTGACGAACAACTGGATTTTCCGATCGTTTATGCTTCGGCGCTCAATGGCTATGCCAGCCTGGAAGATGATGTGAGCGGCGGCGATATGACTCCGCTTTTTGAAACCATTGTAGAAAAGGTCAGTCCTCCGGATGTAGATCTGAATGGGCCATTTCAAATGCAGGTAATCAGTCTTGATTACAATTCTTATGTCGGCGTGATAGGAATTGGCCGGATTAAACGCGGTACTGTAAAAACCAATATGCCGTTGACAATCATAGATCGGGAAGGAGAAACCCGTAATGGCAGAATGTTGCAGATTTTTGGTTTCCACGGTCTGGAAAGAGTCGAGGTGCAGGAAGCCAGAGCCGGCGATATTATAGCCTTTACCGGTATTGACAAGTTACAGATTTCCGACACGTTATGTCATCCGGAAACAGTCGAAGCGCTACCCCCTTTATCCGTTGACGAACCTACCGTCAGTATGACTTTCCAGGTTAATACTTCACCTTTTGCCGGCAGAGAAGGTAAATTTGTCACTTCCAGACAAATCCGTGATCGTCTGCATAAAGAGTTGCAACATAATGTTGCCTTAAAAGTTGAAGACACCGAAGACCCTGATAAATTCAAAGTGTCCGGCCGCGGTGAGTTGCATTTATCCGTGTTGATCGAAAATATGCGTCGGGAAGGTTTTGAGCTGGGCGTATCACGTCCTGAAGTGATTATCAAAGAACTCGACGGCGACATCTGCGAACCGTTTGAAATGGTGACCATTGAAGTGGAAGAGCAGCACCAGGGCGCCATCATGGAAAAATTGGGAGAACGCAAAGGCGATCTGCAAAATATGGTGCCTGATGGCAAAGGCCGAATTCGTCTGGAATATATGATGCCGTCACGCGGTCTGATCGGCTTCCAGACTGAATTTATGACGGCGACATCCGGTTCCGGCTTACTCTATCACGTTTTTGATCATTATGGCCCGATGAAACCGGGGGATGTGGGATTAAGGCAACGAGGCGTACTGGTGTCCATGGTTCAGGGCAAAGCGCTGGCCTTTGCCCTGTTTAATTTGCAGGAGCGTGGTGAGCTGTTTGTGATACATGCTGATGAAGTGTATGAAGGTATGTTGGTCGGGATTCATGCCCGTTCCAATGATCTGGTGGTCAACCCAACCAAAGCCAAGCAATTAACCAACATACGTGCAGCCGGTACCGATGAAAACCTGGTGCTGACCAAAATTCAGAAGATGACTCTAGAACAGGCATTGGAGTTTATTGATGACGATGAACTGGTAGAAGTAACGCCGAAGTCAATTCGTTTAAGAAAGAAACTGTTGACCGAAAACGAAAGAAAAAGAGCGTCAAGAACCACGGATTAATAACAGGTTAAAAAAACCCTCTGTTACAATCCGATGTAACAGAGGGTTTTTTAATTATCGCCATCATCGCTTGGTCGGCATGATTATTCTATCCATAGCAACGTCCTGTTGATAAGTCCTAAAAAATCCTTATTCTGTATTTGACGACGACTTTATTGTGGCAAAGTTAAGAGATAAAGTCAGTCAGTAGAAGCGGAAATTTTCGTAAGCTTATAATTACATATTGGTATTTCATTCAGATTATAGAATCAGTTATTATTCCTCTGCATAAGCCGACTAAATCATAGTAGAATGCATAATTTAATCTGAATACTTTCAAGTATGAACTTACGTACGTCCCAAATTGAGCGGAATACGCTTGAGACACAGATAAAGATCAGTATTAACCTGGATGGTGATGGTGTATCGTCGTTTAAAACCGGTGTTCATTTTCTTGATCACATGTTGGATCAAGTTGCACGACATGGTTTAATAGATATGGATATCAATGCCCAAGGCGATCTGGAAATTGATGCCCATCATACGGTGGAAGATATTGGCATTACCCTGGGACAGGCCTTTGCCTGTGCATTAGGGGATAAAAAAGGAATTTATCGTTATGGACATGCTTATGTCCCTTTAGACGAATCCTTATCCAGAGTTGTGATTGATTTTTCCGGTCGTCCCGGTTTGTTTTATGAAGTCGAATATCCCCGGGCTGCTATAGGTTCATTCGACGTAGATTTATTTCGCGAATTCTTTCAGGGGTTTGTCAATCACGCCGGTGTCACTCTGCATATTGACAATCTGAAAGGCGGCAATGCCCATCATATTGCTGAAACCATCTTTAAAGCTTTAGGTAGAGCGATTAGAATGGCAATTGCCACAGATCCAAGAATGGCTGGAATCATCCCTTCCACCAAAGGGACATTATAATTTTAACCCATCATTTTAATTCATTGTTATGTCATCAGTTGCCGTTATTGATTACGGAATGGGGAATCTTCATTCAATTGCAAAAGCACTGCAACATGCCGAACCTACTGTAAATGTTCAAATAGTTTCCAACGCGGCTGCGATACAGCAAGCTGACCGGGTTGTATTTCCAGGCGTTGGGGCTATCCGCGATTGTATGCAAGCGCTAAATAACAGCGGATTATCAACCCTTATTAAAGAAGTCGCGACTGAAAAACCTTTCCTCGGTATTTGTCTGGGTATGCAGGCCCTGTTAACAGACAGTGAAGAAAATGATCAGACTGCCTGTCTGGATATTTTTCCCGGACATGTTGTGCGTTTTTCATCCGGATTGACCGATTCTGATAACAATCTTCTGAAAATTCCTCATATGGGCTGGAACAAAGTCAGACAACAACGGCATCCACTATGGGAAAATATTCCCCAGGACAGCCGCTTTTATTTTGTACACAGCTATTATGTGCTCCCGGATATCAGTGACGATACTATTGCCACTAGTCAATATCCTGATGAATTCACTTGTGCATTGGCAAAAAACAACCTCTTTGCCGTACAATTCCATCCGGAAAAAAGTCAGACAGTTGGATTGCAATTACTGAAAAACTTTTTAAATTGGGATGGCGTCGTCTAACGTCTTACAAAAACAACAAACCATCGAGAAGAAGTTATGTTGCTAATACCTGCAATAGATTTAAAAGAAGGAAAATGCGTCCGTTTACGTCAAGGGCGTATGGAGGATGATACTATTTTTTCTGATGACCCAGTCGCTGTGGCCGGTAAGTGGGTAGAGGCGGGAGCCAGAAGAATTCACCTGGTCGATCTGGATGGCGCTTTTGCCGGCAAGCCAAAAAATGCCGATGTAATTCATGCTATTGTCGAAGCATTCCCTGATGTACCCATTCAAATCGGTGGTGGCATTCGTGATGAAGACACCGTTCAGGGTTATTTAGATGCAGGTGTGCAATATACTATCATTGGCACTAAAGCTGTGAGTGAGCCACATTTTGTCAGAGATGTGGCGGTTGAGTTTCCCGGCCATATTATTGTCGGACTGGATGCCAAAAACGGCAAGGTGGCAATTGATGGCTGGTCTAAATTGTCCCGCCATGACGTTATCGACCTGGCACAAAAGTTTGAAGATTACGGGGTGGAAGCCATTATCTACACCGATATTTCCCGCGATGGCATGATGAGCGGAGTCAATGTGGAAGCAACCGCTAAACTGGCGCGCTCGATTAATATCCCGGTAATCGCATCCGGCGGCATTACCAATATGGATGATATTCATGCCTTAGGTGCAGTGGCCGAAGACGGCGTCATGGGCGCCATCACCGGTCGAGCTATCTATGAAGGATCGCTGGATTTTGCTGAAGCCGAAAAACTGGCTGAATCGTTTGCATAACCTGATATGAGCTTAGCCAAACGTATAATCCCTTGTCTGGATGTCGATAACGGCCGCGTTGTTAAAGGCGTCAAATTTATCGATATCCGTGATGCCGGTGATCCGGTGGAAGTGGCCAGACGTTATGACAGGGAAGGCGCCGACGAAATCACCTTTCTGGATATTACCGCCACCCATGATGATCGTGATACCATCGTTCATGTGGTCGAACAAGTTGCCAGCGAAGTATTTATTCCGCTAACCGTGGGCGGCGGTATCAGAACACTGGATGATATTCGGCGCATGCTCAATGCCGGCGCCGATAAGGTCGGCATTAACAGCGCCGCCGTGTTTAATCCGGAATTTGTCAGAGAAGCGGCGCAAAGATTCGGCTCGCAATGTATCGTGGTGGCTATCGATGCTAAAAAAGTTAGTAAGGATGGAAAACCCGACCGCTGGGAGATTTTTACCCACGGCGGCCGCAAATCTACCGGAATAGATGCGATTGAATGGGCCAAAAAAATGGTTGCTTATGGCGCCGGTGAAATTCTGCTAACCAGTATGGACAGAGACGGCACCCGCGAAGGCTTTGATCTGGACCTGACCCGAACCATCAGTGAAGCCGTTTGCGTACCTGTTATCGCCTCGGGTGGTGTCGGCAATCTCGATCATCTGGCTGCTGGTGTGATTGACGGTAAAGCTGATGCAGTACTAGCCGCAAGTATCTTTCATTTTGCCGAATACAGCATCGAACAGGCTAAACAACACATGCAATCCAGAGGTATTGAGGTGCGTTTGTAATGAGTACACAATGGCTGGATGAAATACGCTGGAGCGATGACGGTTTGATTCCTGTTATAGCCCAACAGGCGAACAGTGGTCGAGTGGTGATGTTTGCCTGGATGAACCGGAAATCCCTGCAATTAACCGCAAAAGAAGGCTATGCCGTGTACTGGTCGCGCTCACGGCAAAAATTATGGCGTAAAGGTGAAGAATCCGGTCACCGGCAAAAAATACTGGATATCCAGCTGGACTGTGATGAAGATGTGATTTTGCTGAAAATTGAGCAGGAAGGTGGCATTGCCTGTCATACCGGCCGGGAAAGTTGCTTTTACCGCAGCCTGAAAAACGACCAATGGAGTGCTGTTGAGCCGATATTAAAAGACCCGAAAGATATCTACAAATAAGTCGAAGAAAGAGGTAATTGGAAATAAAGCAAGGTAACACAGATAGTGGGTCAAATCTGTGGTTTTATTAATTATTCTTGACTTCCGGAAACCCCTCCGAGTGCTTTATAAACTTCGATAGCACAATCAATCGTCTTATTCGACAAATTGCTCAATTCTCTTCCACTTCATTATCTTCAAGGTAATAAAAATAAACTAGCAAATTATGAGGTTGGTAACTCTTCCTGCAAATCATCCAAACTGGATAAAGCAAACTAAAAATCCAGCGTAAACCGGTAAATTCTTTTCCGTCAATATCCTAAAGCATTGTAAAACCAATATCTTGCACTCTGATTGTGTAACTTACTCATCCAAAAATAATCAAAGTCTTTACTGAGCTTTGGTTTATATGATGTTTGCAAGTTTCCATAAATCTTATAGTAGATTTCTATACGCCTGAATTCTTAGTAATTCTACTGTACTGGATGATCTAACTGCATAATCAGATTTTGCACGATAATTTCGCATCAACTAATTTTTCTGGGTTAAGGCATCATTGCCATTAAGGAACGCGCACGGAATAAGTTCGGTAACTGGTACGTCGAACTTTTGTTTGTCTTCAACGACTGCATGGAACGGTTGCCGAGGCGCGGCGAAGAGTTATAACTGAATCTGGTGTTTGAGGGTTGAAAAAAAGCGGCGTATCTGGAT
>CAYNIU010000144.1:0-5975 GCA_964397365.1 uncultured Methylomarinum sp.
GATACAGCTATTTTAAAAACATTGACTACGGTAATCAACGGGGAAAACAGTGGCCGAAGTAATTGAAGAGCAACAAGAAAATCAGGGTGAGAGGCAGGAAAAGGTAAACAAGTCTCGCACCAGTCTCTGGTTTATCATTATTACCATCTGCATTATCGTGTTGGCAGGCGCCGGATTTTATTTGTTGCAGCAAATGCGAGAGCAGCAGGATATGCTCAGTAATCAGGGGAACCTGAAACTGATTGAAGTGAGCAAACAAATGAATGGCTTTCAGTCTCAGCTGGCGGCTATGCAATCGCAAATAGCCACGTTTGAGGCGGATATTACCGGTAAAGAGAGCCATTTTAACAATGCACTGGCGGAATTTTCCAAAGTTCATGATGAAAAACTGAACAGCACACGGAAACAGCTGGAACGGTCTATCAGGCAATTACAACGTCAACTGGGGAAAACCCGCGGTGATTGGTTGATTGCCGATGCTGAATATTTATTGAGTGTGGCTAATCAAAGGCTGCATCTTGTCGGTGATCTTAATACTACGCGTGAAGCACTGGAAGCGGCTGATCAACGTCTGCGGGAGAGCGGTGATGCGGCGGTATTTAAAGTTCGGGAACAAATTGCTAAAGAACTCGCCGGACTTAGAACAGTGAAAATGCCAGATATTGTTGGCATGTATTCATCATTACAGTCATTGAAAGACAAAATTCAGCAATTGGATGTTTTTTTACCTTATGTGGGCAAGCAGTTGACTCAATCGGGAGCAGTACATGATCATTCCGAACCAGTTGATGGCGATCATGGGTTGTTGGGGGCTATAGCCAGTCAATTGGAAGGCTATGTCACTATACGGCATAGCGATCAACCGGTTAAAGAAATAATAACGCCAGAAGAAGCGCAGTTCATAAAAGATCAACTGGGTGTAAAGCTGGAAGTGATCAAAATTGAGCTGGTTCAGCAAAATGACAGTCTCTACAGGATTTCTATTAATGATGCCAGGCAATGGTTAAAGGATAATTTTACCCAAAACAATGAGGCTAAAAGTTTTTTGGCAGAGTTGGACAAATTGAGCGCCACACAGTTTCGCGCACAGTTTCCTGATATCAGTAAATCATTAAAGATGTTAAAAGATATTACCCGCTTGAGAATCGAAAATGATAAGGCCATGCTGAATTCCCCGAAGCCGTCAGCCGCAGCGAGTGGAACTGCGCACTAACAGGGTAAATATTATGAAAAATATTGGATATTTTCTGGTCTCATTGTTTATTGCCATTGCCGCCGCATTTTTGATTCACGCATGGTTGGCTAAATATGATGATCCAGGCTATGTGCTGATTGGTTCAGGGCATTGGTCGATGGAAACATCGTTAGTTATTTTTGCAGTCGCTGAAGTTATCTTCTTTTTTGTCTTATATGTTTTTTTCAGATTTTTGGGGTGGTTGTTGCGATTGCCTTCACGTCTGAAGGCAAAAGGTAAAGACATTAAATTTAATCGGTCACAGGAGGCCTTAGTCGCCGGTCTTGTCGATTCTGCAGAAGGTAACTGGGAAAAGGCCGAGAGAGTTTTGATTAAACATGCGGCTAACAGCGGCGCTCCATTGCTGCACTATTTGACTGCGGCAAGAGCCGCACACTCCCGTGGAGCAATTGAAAAACGGGACGAGTATCTTAGCAAAGCGGCCGCTCAATCCTCGGATACCGATATTGCAGTGGGATTGACGCAGGCGGAGTTGCATTTATCAGAACAGCAGTTTGATCAGGCTCTACAAACTTTGACAAAGTTGCAATCTATAGACCCAGGACACGCCAGCGTGTTGAAAATGTTACATCAGGCGTATCAATATGCAGGTGACTGGGAAGGGTTGCGGAAACTGATTCCATCATTACATAAAAATAAAATTTTAATGGAAGCCGAAATTAAATTACTGGAAACGCAAACGCATAGTAATTTATTAAAACAGGTGGCTGAGGAAGGAGATGAGCAAGCTATTCAGCAATGCTGGGAAGACATGCCTGAACATATCAAGGTTGCCCCGGGAGTTTCTGCTATCTTTTTTGCGGCCATGATAAACGCTGGCGCCGGGGCTAAAATCGAACAGCAATTGGTTGATACAGTGCTGAAAAACTGGGACGAAACACTACTGGTTTTATATGGCAGCATTGACTCGAAAGATGTTGCCAAACAATTACAAACTGCAGAAAAATGGCTGGCGGTACACTCGTCCGATGCTGTGTTACTGAGGGTGCTGGGGAAAATCAGCATGGCCTGTGGACAGATGGAAAAGGCGGAACAATATCTGGCGAAAAGTCTGGCCGTTGATCCAACGGTGACAGCGTATCAGTTGCTAGGGGATTTACTGTTGGAAAAAGGCGATAAAGACAAGGCCAGTGATTGTTTTAAAAAAGGTCTGCAATTGGCTTCTACCGAAGTGGTTTATCGCGCGGAAAGTATTTCCGGGGTTTAAAAGAAGGTAATATAGGGGGAATATGCAAGAACTAATTCCCCTTTGGCCGATCACGCTATGTATCACTGCTATTAAGGAACGGGAATTAAATAACTTGTGCATTCTGACTTGTCTTTTTGTTCGCTTTCTTCGTTGCGGCAACAGTTACATAGCCTGCTATGCGCCTGTTGCCACGCCTTGAAGGCAAACAAAAATCCTGCGTCCATAATTGCACAAGTTATTTAAACCCCATTCCTAAGGAAATGTGAGCAGGGAGGTGCGAATTTATTCGCACTGTATATGACTAAAATAATGAATCCCACATTTCATCCACTTTTTTCACCACGTCTTCCGACATAACAATCGGTTTACCCCATTCCCGGCTGGTTTCCCCCGGCCATTTGTTGGTGGCATCGAAGCCGACTTTCGAGCCCAAACCGGACACCGGCGAGGCAAAATCCAGATAATCAATCGGGGTATTTTCCAGCAGTGTGGTATCCCGGGCCGGATCCATGCGGGTGGTTATCGCCCAGATGACATCCTGCCAGTTGCGGACGTCAATATCATCATCGACTACAATCACAAATTTGGTGTACATAAACTGGCGTAAATACGACCAGGTTCCCAGCATCACCCGTTTGGCATGGCCGGCATATTGTTTTTTCATGCTGATGACGGCCATGCGATAGGAACAGCCTTCCGGCGGCAGATAAAAATCAATGATTTCCGGAAATTGTTTTTGCAGTATCGGCACAAACACTTCATTTAACGCTACACCCAATATGGCCGGTTCATCCGGTGGGCGGCCGGTATAAGTGCTGTGATAAATCGGCGCCTGTCTCTGGGTAATGCGTTCGATGGTGAATACCGGAAACTCATCCACTTCATTATAATACCCGGTATGATCGCCGTAAGGCCCTTCGGGCGCCGTTTCTCCCGGATAGATAAAACCTTCCAGGATGATTTCGGCGCTGGCGGGAACTTGTAAATCATTACTCAGACAATCCGCCACTTCGGTTTTGCTGCCGCGCAACAGTCCGGCAAAAGCATATTCTGATAAGGAATCAGGAATCGGAGTGACGGCAGCCAGGATAGTGGCGGGATCAGCCCCCAGGGCAACAGCAACCGGAAACGGTTCGCCGGGGTGGGTGTCTTGCCATTCTTTAAAGTCCAGTGCTCCGCCCCGGTGAGCCAGCCAGCGCATAATCACCTTGTTTTTAGCAATCACCTGCTGGCGGTAAATGCCCAGATTCTGGCGTTCTTTATTGGGGCCTTTAGTGATGACCAGAGGCCAGGTAATCAGTGGTGCGGCATCTTCCGGCCAGCAGGTTTGTATCGGGTAGTCGCCTAAATCGATTTCATCTCCTTCCCGGGTCAGTTCCTGACATGCCGGGTTTTTAACCAACTTGGGCGTCATGTTCAACACTTGCTTGAAAACCGGTAATTTTTCCATGGCATCTTTCATGCCTTTAGGCGGTTCCGGTTCTTTAAGGTAGGCCAGTAATTCGCCGATACCACGCAATTCAGTAACAGAATCAGCACCCATTCCCATGGCGACGCGTTTGGGGGTGCCGAACAGGTTGGCCAATACGGGTATATTGGAATCTTTGGGATTTTCAAACAGCAGCGCCGGGCCGCCCTGTTTCAGAACCCGATCACTGATTTCGGTGATTTCCAGTACAGGATCGACTTCTATCTGAATGCGTTTTAATTCCCCTTGTTTTTCCAGTTGCTTGATGAAGTCTCTAAGGTCTTTGTATTTCATACGCCAATACCACAGTGCCGCAACAGAGCGTCAATTGCCGGTTCGCGGCCGCGGAAATTTTTAAATAAGGTCATGGCATCTTCACTGCCGCCTTTCTCCAGAATATTGTGTAGAAAGGAAGCGCCGGTTTCCGGGTCAAAAATACCGTTTTCCTCAAACAATGAAAAGGCATCGCTGGATAACACTTCCGCCCATTTGTAACTGTAATAACCGGCCGCATAACCCCCGGCAAAGATGTGGGAAAAACTGTGGGCAAAGCGGTTGAACTCCGGCGCCTTGACAACAGCAACCTGTTCTCTGACCTGATCTAAAATCTGATAAATGCGTCCGCCTTTGGCCGGGTTGTAGTCTCGATGCAGTTTGAAATCAAACAGGCTGAATTCCAGCTGTCGAACCATGAGCATTCCGGCTTGAAAGTTTTTCGCCGCCAGCATTTTATTCAGCAATTCATCGGGTAATTTTTCGCCACTTTGGTAATGGCCTGAAATCAATGCCAAGGCCTGTTTATCCCAACACCAGTTTTCCATAAACTGGCTGGGCAGTTCGACGGCATCCCATTCCACGCCATTAATACCGGAAACGCCCAGGTGGTTGATTTGAGTCAACATATGGTGCAGGCCATGACCGAATTCATGAAACAGAGTCAGTACTTCATCATGCGTTAACAATGCCGGATGATCGCCAGTGGGCGGAGTAAAATTGCAAGTTAAGTAGGCGACTGGCGTTTGCAGGCCGTCTGCGGTTTTTCTCCGGGCTACGCAATCATCCATCCAGGCGCCGCCGCGTTTATGCGGACGGGCATAGAGATCCAGATAGAAGTGGCCGCGTAACTGATTGTCTTTGTCTTTGATTTCAAAAAACCGGACATCAGGATGCCAACTGTCAAAATCTTTAATTTCAGTGATTTTAAGGCCATAGAGTTTTTCGACGACGGCAAACAAACCCGGTACAACACGCGTTTCAGGAAAATAGGCTTTGACTTCTTCCTGTGATAATTGATAACAATGCTGGCGCATTTTTTCGGAATAATAGCCGATATCCCAGGCTTGCAGATTTTTAATACCATAGTGTTTGCGGGCAAAGTCTTTCAGTTCAGACAGGTCTTTACGCGCCTGACGCCAGGATTTATCTGCCAGATTTTCCAGAAAATCGACCACCTGATCGGGCGATTCCGCCATTTTCTTGGACAGCGATAATTCGGCGAAATTATTAAATCCCAGAAGTTGCGCTTTTTCATGACGCAATGCCAATATCTGTTCCATAATTTGGGTATTGTCCCACAGTCCTGCTTGCGGTCCTTGATCGGATGCACGGGTTGAGAATGCCTGATAATGTTCCTCCCGCAATTCCCGGTTGTCGGCATAAGTCATTACGGCCAGATACGATGGGAATTGCAGGGTAATCACCCAGCCCTTTTTATTTTCACTTGCCGCCGTTTGTTTTGCCTGCATCAGCGCAGTTTCCGGCAACCCTGCCAATTCGTCTTCATCGGTGATCAGCTTGCTCCAGCCATTAGTGGCATCCAGCACGTTTTCTTCATATTGGCTGGCCAGACGTGATAATTGCTGACTGATTTCTTTGTAGCGTCGCTGTTTATCTGCCGGCAAATCAATGCCGGATAAATGGAAATCACGTAAGGCGTTATCAATGATTTTTTGTTGTGCACCATCCAGTAATTTGAATGCCTCACTGTCGGCAATGCTTTGGTAGGCTTGATACAACGCCTGGTTTTGCCCCATTTCAGTGGAATATTCACTCAGTTTGGGCAG
>CAYNIU010000145.1:0-5922 GCA_964397365.1 uncultured Methylomarinum sp.
GAGAATTTGATTTGCTGAAAATCAGCATAGAAAATACCATTCAAAAAGCGCTTAATAGAAATATGATCATGTTATTTGGCATGATGGGTTTTTTTCTGACACTATCAAAAATCATTGATAAATTTGGCTGAATTATCGAATAATTAAGGTGTAAAAAATGGCATTGACTAAAACAGAGCAGCTTATTGCCGAAGCAAGGCGTTATAAAGAAGACCGGGAAAAAGGCTATCGGGAGCAGGCATTAAAACTCTTTCCCTGGATATGTGGTCGTTGTGCGCGTGAATTTGACCATAAAAATCTTGCAGAATTAACTGTGCATCATACTGACCATAACCATGACAACAATCCTGTTGATGGCAGTAATTGGGAATTGCTGTGTTTGTATTGTCATGACAATGAACATCAAAGGTTTGAAGAGCAGATACGTTATGGCGGCGTTCATGTTGAAAACAAGGCGCCGGAAGCTAACTTCAATCCTTTTGCCGATCTTAAAAAAATGATGAAGGATTGATTATTGTATGGCTAAATGTTCCTGGGCTTTAGCATCGGTCATTGAAGAGCAATATCATGATGAGGAATGGGGGGTGCCGGTACATGATGATCGCTTATTGTTTGAATTTCTCATTTTGGAAGGAGCCCAGGCCGGATTAAGCTGGCGTACAATTCTGAACAAACGGAATGCCTATCGTCTAGCATTTGCAAATTTTGAAGTGGAAATCGTAGCTGGATATGATGAGGCAATGTTGCAAAAGCTATTACTTAATCCTGATCTGGTTAGAAATAAACTGAAACTGCAATCGGCTATCACTAATGCCCGGGCTTTTATTGAGGTTAAACAGCAATTTGGCAGTTTTGATCGGTATATCTGGCAGTTTGTGGAGGGTAGAACAGTACAAAATCAGTGGCGTAAAGCTGAGGATTTGCCGACTTACAGTCATCAATCTGAACAAATGAGTAAGAGCCTTAAACAGAAAGGTTTTAGCTTTGTCGGTCCCAGCATTTGTTATGCCTATATGCAGGCAATAGGTATGGTCAATGATCACATCATTGATTGTTTTCGCCATCAACAACTTACATTGTTTGAATAATGGATTAAAAATGGCAAGAATTGCTGATCAGACTGTAATTGCCGCTTATCGCCAATTAATTGATTCACAGAAAACACTGCTACTTTCAACTTGCTCTGTTTCACAGGGAGCCGATATCAGCTATGCTCCTTTTATACAGAAAGGCCGTTTTTTTATATTTATGTTAGTGAGTTGGCAAAACATACTGCCAATATGAGGCATAATCGGCAGGTCTCTGTCATGTTTATTCAGCCGGAAACGGCAACAGATAATTTATTTGCCAGGCAGAGAGCGATATTTAATTGCAGAGTACTGGAGGTAATGCGCAATGAGTTACTTTATGATGAAATACTGGAATCCATGCACGAGCGATTGGGTGAAACAGTCAGTATTTTACGCTCTTTGAGTGATTTCCATTGTTTGCAATTAGAGCCGTCGAAGGACAGTATATTGCCGGTTTTGGGAAAGCTTATGCGATTACTTGTCTTTGATGGCGGCCGAGTGGATACTGAAATCAATATTACTTGTAAGCATAATATTTTACAGATACTCCTTTTACAATAACAAATGTCCTCCCGTTTTCGGATAATCGTAATTAACCTGTTTTTTGCCGTCGGTTATTTTCTCGGCGGTTATCTTGGGACATTACTGGCAGCACCTCCCAGTAACGCCAGCCCTATATGGCCAGCTTCGGGTGTGGCTTTGGCGGCTATTCTGTTATACGGATACAGGATTTTACCAGGAGTGTTTATAGGCGCATTGGCAGCCCAGGTTTATGCTTTTTTGGATATTTCCACTGTTGATAAAACTTTAGATTCATTGCTGATTGGTAGTGTAGTGGCTTTGGCTTCTTGTCTGCAGGCAATATTTGGGACTTTTCTGATTAAACGCTTTGTCGGTATCCATGATCCTTTAATAGAGGATAAAAAAATTCTACGCTTCTTGATATTAGGTGGACCGGTTAGCTGTATTGTATCGGCAACGATTGGCATATCAGTGTTGTATTTCAGAGATATTATTGTGCCGGATGATTTTGTGGCGAGTTGGGGGATCTGGTGGGTAGGCGATGTCATTGGCGTTTTGATTTTTACCCCGGTAGTTTTACTGTTTTCCAGTAAATCAGAGAGTTTCTGGAAGTCCAGGCGAACATTTGTCGTTTATCCTTTGCTAATTTTATTATGTATTGTTATTTGGCTTTTTAAATACAGCCAGCAGTTGGAACAGGACAGACTTGCTTCTCAGTTTCAGCATCAAGTGACGATGGTACACGAAGCCTTACAAAATCGGATTGTGAAGCTATTTGAAATTAATTTAACGATAAAAACTTTTTTAGAAAACTCAACAGTTATCACAGATAAAGAGTTTCATGATATTTCCCAACCTTTTATTACAAGGAATAACAGTATTTTGGCTTTGGAATGGATTCCTCGGGTTTCAGTCAACGAGCGCGAACAGTTAGAAAAATCTGTAAACTTCATTATTCGTGAAACTGACGAACATGGAAACTTGATTCCGGCTAATCAACGGCCTGCCTACTTTCCCGTTTATTTTATTGAACCTCGTGAATTGAAGAGCCAGATAACTGGTTTTGATATTTACGCTAATTCCAGAATAAGGTCAGTCATTAATCGTGCGATTGACAGTAGACAGACTCAATCAATTTCCGGGAGACAATTACTCCAGAATATAAGCGATAGAGGATACTTTGTCATTTATTCCCCAGTATATCAGAAGGACAGGCCGATACAGACAGTGGCGCAGAGAAGAAAGTATTTTCGCGGACTTGTTGCCAGTATCTATCCCATATCTGAAGTTGTGCAAACTGTTTTAAAACAATTGCCTAATGTTGAATTACTTTTGAATATTAAAAAAGGGAAACAACCACTTTACAGTTCAGTGCCAGAAGTAAAACGACATGCCCTCAAGTTTATTAATCTGGAAGAAATATTAGAAATTAAACTGGCAGGATATAACTGGGAAATTACATATCAACCTTCAGCTGTTTTTTATGCCAGACAGAAATCCTGGAGTACTTGGTGGTTGCTATTGGGGGGATTATTATTGACGGGGCTGGTTGGCTTGGGTCTGATGCTGATGACCGGACGATCTGCCAGAGTAGAAGAATTGGTCAAAATAAAAACCAAAGCTTTGAAATATGCCAACCTTAAGCTTAGCCAGGAAATGGCAAAACGGCATAAATTACAGATAGAGCAAGCCGGTCGAAATAAAGTATTGGAAAAATTGGCTAAAGGTGATTCTCTCGACAGTATATTGCACTGTATTGCTGTAAATGCCGAGCGACAACAGCCGCAAATGCTATGTTCAATATTATTGCTGGATACCGATAAAAAACAGTTACACAATGGCGCTTCGCCCAGTTTGCCAACATTCTATGTGGAAGCGATTGATGGAACCATTGTTGCTGATGGCGTGGGTTCCTGTGGTACGGCGGCTTATAGAAAAGAGACGGTTATTGTTGAGGATATTTTGGCGCACCCCTTTTGGCGGAATGTCAAAGATCTAGTGCTTAAAACAGATTTAAGAGCTTGTTGGTCTGAGCCGATTATTTCATCGCAAAATACTGTGTTGGGAACTTTCGCCAACTACTATCGCCAGCCATGTGCGCCTGCCCGGGAAGATTTACTTTTTATCCAAAAAGCGGCGCAATTATGTGCGATTGCAATCGAACGAAAAAATAATGAAAGTGAGTTGCGTATTGCGGCAACAACTTTTCAATCGCATGAAGCCATCTTGGTGGCGGATTCGGCAGGTATTATTCTACGGGTTAACGATGCTTTTACTGTCATCACCGGATACACTGAAGAAGAAGTCGTAGGACAAAGCCCTAAAATTCTATCATCCAGTTATCATGATAGGGAGTTTTACCGAGACTTATATAAAGCTCTCGTTCAATATGGCTGGTGGGAAGGCGAAATCTGGAATCGACGTAAAAATGGTGAGTTTTTTCCTGAATGGCTAAAAGCGACTGCAATCAAAAACAAGCAAAATGAAATCACCCATTATGTTGCCATTTTTTCTGATATTACTGATAAAAAGGCGGCCGAAAAAGAAATTCATAATCTGGCTTTTTACGATCCATTGACTGGGTTGCCAAACCGGCGCTTTTTACTGGACAAACTTAAGTATGAAATTGCCTCAGCTAAGAGACATCAGCGTTATGGAGCTTTGTTTTTTCTTGATCTAGATCACTTCAAAAGACTGAATGACTCTCTGGGGCATCAGGTTGGTGATGAGTTGCTGGTACAGGTTGCATTGCGTATCAAGGCATTGTTACGGGAAGAGGATACCGCCTGCCGCTTGGGTGGCGATGAGTTTATTGTGTTGGTTTCAGGGGAAGCTGACAGTCTTAGAAACGCAGCTGAACACGCTGAAATTCTGGCTGAAAGGATCAGGGATACTGTTAATCAGCCTTTTTTATTGCAAGGCAATTCGCATTATTTCTCGACCAGTATTGGTATTTCGATTTATCCTGATTCCACGGAACAACCGGCAACAATTATTCAGCAGGCTGATACAGCAATGTACAAAGCCAAAGAAGGTGGTCGTAACAGCATTAGTTTTTTTCGACCTAGTATGCAGGAAATGGCTGATAAGCGTTTGGTTTTGGAAAAAGAAATACGTGGTGCATTGAAGGGTAACAATTTTATCCTTTTTTATCAGCCCCAGGTTAATCAAGATGGAGATATAGTAAGCGCTGAAGCCCTGATTCGTTGGCAGCATCCTGAAAAAGGGATGATTTCCCCGGCTGACTTTATCCCTGTTGCCGAAGATACGCAGTTGATTTTACCCATTGGACAATGGGTAATCGAAGAAGCCTGTCGACAAATTAAGCGCTGGGATGATAGTAACCAGTTTATTGAGCATATTGCTGTTAATGTTAGTTCCAGGCAGTTCAGACAGGTTGATTTTATTGATCAGGTCAAAGCGGCGTTGAGTGATGCGGATATTTCGGCCAGTCGCCTGATGGTTGAGCTGACCGAAGGAATCGTTATAGATAATATTGAAGATACCATTGCCAAAATGCGTGCTCTGAAAAAAATGGGCGTTGAGGTTTCAATTGATGATTTTGGTACCGGATATTCTTCATTGTCGTATTTAAAGCAGTTGCCACTTACTCAATTGAAAATTGATCAGAGTTTCGTCAGGGATATTACCATTGACCCTAATGATGCGGTTATTGTGGAAACTATTATTAATATGGCCTTGAATATGGGATTGAATGTTATTGCTGAAGGCGTCGAAACTCAAGAGCAAATGTATTTTTTGCAAGATAAGGGCTGTTTTAATTTCCAGGGATATTTTTTCGGTCGTCCTGTTCCGGCTGATGAATTTTGTTTCAAAAATAAATCGGCTGTCATCATGGGAAAAGAAGTGGAAGAAATATGATAAAGTTATTTCTATCGGCCACAATGGGTGTGGCTCTGACAGCTTGCACATCAACGGGGCAAGGATATATGCAACAACAGCAATTATTACAACTGATTGATTCAAAGCAGGCACCGGTCATTGTCGATGTGCGTTCACAGGGTGAATATCAGGCAGGTCATGTGCCAGGGGCGCTTCATATTCCTTTCTGGAGAGCATTCACGACAGATAAACTGGAGCAGGTTGCAAAAAAAGACCAGCTATTGGTGTTGTATTGTGAACATGGTCCACGGGCTGGTTTGGCAAAGTGGGCTTTCAGTTTGTCTGGATATGAAAAAATCAGCTATCTTTCAGGACACATGCAAGCATGGAAAGCGGCCGGATTACCGATAGACAAGTAATTCGATCAAAATATTTTCATAGATCTGACTGAGGGTTTCCAGATCTTCCAGAGCGACATTTTCATTCA
>CAYNIU010000146.1:0-5901 GCA_964397365.1 uncultured Methylomarinum sp.
TTGCGCCTTCACAATTGGCTGATACTCATCTTTTTGATTTTAAAAACCTGGCTATCGATAGGACTGGCGAACGAAAACCCTATGAATATGACAGCAATCAGACTGTGATTTCGCATGATTATAGTGAAGCGAATAAGGGCCTGGAGATTATGGAATTGTAAAACATGGCTATTGTCCTGTTTACTGACTTTGGTGGTGAAGGACCCTACATAGGGCAAATGGAATCAGTGATTGATAGTATGACGCCAGATGCCAGGGTTATTCATTTGCTGAGCAACGCACCGACCGCGAATCCATTATTGAGTTCTTATTTATTAGCAGCGTTAAGCAAGAGCTTTCCCCGAAACACGATTTTTCTGGCTGTCGTCGATCCGGGGGTAGGCGGTCAACGTGCCGCTGTCGTATTGGAAGCTGATGGCCAGTTTTTTGTCGGACCTGATAATGGACTGCTAAATACGGTAGCCGTCCAGTCCAGACAATATCAGTGGTTTGAAATTATCTGGTGTCCTGAAAATTGTTCAAACAGTTTTCATGGCAGAGACATCTTTGCACCAATAGCTTCCAGACTGCATGCAGGTTCTGTAAAGGAGTTTCTTCAACCCATTACTATCGGGGTGTTATCTGATTGGCCGGCGGATCTACAACAGATTATTTATTTCGATCATTTCGGTAATGCCATGACCGGCATTCGTTATCAGGAACATTTTGACGGTCAGTCACTGTTGATTAATGGAATAGAAGTTAAGCAGGCTGATACTTTTTGTGCGGTAAATGAAAGTGATGTGTTCTGGTATAAAAACTCTTCGGGATTAATTGAGATTGCCGCAAATAAACAAAACATTCAAATAGAATTAAAGCTGACATTAGCTGATGATGTAATTATTCCCGGCGGGTAAAAAATTCTTTGGGTCTATGACTTTTTTGCAGGTCTTGCCAAACAAAGCACGTAGCTTGTCGAAACGGTTTGGTAGAGCGAGTGTAAATATTTACTCCGAGGAACAACACCCTTTAACCTAGAAAAATCAGTTAGATTACGGGTTATTGTTCAAGCTATTGATTTAATATAACTTTTTCACTATTAAAAAATAAACGTCGGGAAGAAGCTAATGCTCGATGAGTTTATTTAGCGACATATTGCGTCAGGTGTAAAAATGTTGTGGCATGATGTCTTTCTCAATATTTTAAGCTCTAAAACTGAATTGGCTTCTATTTTGTAGCTCCTGAATTCACATTTAAGCCTTGTAGTTTGGATTATTTATTTCCAGACGCGCAAAATGCAAGACTTCTATTTTCTAAATTTTGTAAGAATTAGGGTAAATTTATAGTCCTCATTGCAGAACCACATAAAATAAAATAGACTGTGTGCATGTAAGCATTTAACTACTCCAAAAAGTTTCACATTACTATATATTGCGTAGACTGGGGATGACTTGTATGGACAGAAGTTTGCTTTTGCGATATCTGCTTCACTTACATCCTTGTCGTTCGTGCAGGAGGTATGGCAAAGCGTAGGCAATTGTCGAATTTTGCTAAAGTTTAACTCTGTCTGTACGCCCAGTTTTAAAAAATGAGGCGTTTGAAACGCCCTGAATTCGTATTAAAAAATGCATTTTTATAGCGGTATTAGACTTTACCCCTTTACAATTTTTTTTCTATTTGCATTAGCGACACTTGATTTAATCGGTTGGGAGCTTGATATCAGGAGGTTAACACGTCTGGCGATATCCATGCCGCCTATGAATATTTTTACGGCCTGTTGTTTTATTTTAAATGCATTTGCTTTAATCAATATTCGCTGTTGTTGTAACAAAACCTGGTATCGTGTTTTTAATGTTTTATTGGCGCTATCCATTGCTTGTTTATCAGGTTTTTCATTGTTTACAAACCTGGGGTTATGGTCTGCCGCCTGGGTTGATATGTTGTCCGTCAATACTGAGTCAGCGATCATTTCATCCCCTGTTACCAGTCTTACATTTTTGCTGTCCGCATTTGCAATCGGTATTCTTGCAACAAAGCTCAAAGCCAGACATAAAATTTCACAATATTGCGCATTGATAATGATGGCGATGGTGTTGCTTATTCTGATTAGCTATTTAAGCCAGGCAATAATTATTTATCAGTTTAAGCAAAATATTGGTGTAGCGATTCCAACATTTATAGGTCTGTTTTTTCTTTCAAGCGCCTTGTTTTTTGCTTTCCCACAAATGGCATTAGCCGAATATCTCTTGCAACAGTCAACAGCGGCGGCAGCCCAGCGACAGTTATTACCTGCCACTGTTTTCATTCCTTTGCTGACATTTGTTGTAAGTCCTGTATTGGAATATATCGGCATAATTTACGATGAAGCAACTATCGATACAATTAGCAACTTTGTCATTATTTTGTTACTTGTAAGTTTTACGGTTTTATTACGGAAGTACATTAGTAATACAGAAAAGCAGTTCGACATTATGGCTAATTCCGCACCCGTTATGATGTGGATGGCTGATAGCAAAGGGCAAACTTTTTTCTTTAATAAACAATGGTTGTCGTTTACAGGCAGAAACCTGACAGATGAAATAAACGTTGATTTTGAAGACTGTGTATATTCGGATGACAGAATGCGCACCCATGCTGTTTATAGCAAAGCTTTTACCCAGAAAAAAGCTTTTACCTTGGAATACAGGCTAAAATACCACGACAATGATTATCGCACTATTTTAGAACAAGGCGCGCCTTATTGGGATGTTAACGGACTATTTAAAGGCTTTATTGGTAGTTGTGTCGATATTAGTAAAAACAAGGAATTACAATCAACATTAGAGTCTAAAAACCTACTTCTTTCTAAAGAAATTATTCAAAGAAAACGCTTGGAGCAAGAGCAATATCAGCGCAATAAAATACTTGAATGTTTGGCGACAGGCAAATCATTACCGGTAATACTTGACAAAATCATTAATGCCATCGAAATAATGAACCTGGAGATGTTGGCTTCAATTTTATTATTTGATGAGCGTCATCAGTGTTTACATCATGGCGCAGCACCGAGTCTGCCTGATTTTTATATTAAGGCAATTGATGGCGTAAAAATAGGCAATGGCGTAGGATCTTGCAGTTCGACGACATTCACCAGGCGCGCGGTCATTGTTGAAGATGTCTTAACGCACCCTTATTGGAGCGATTATACAGACCTGACTATTCGAGCCGGTTTTAGAGCTTGCTACTCTACCCCCGTTTTTTCATCAAAGGGCGATCTGCTGGCTGTTTTCGCCATTTATTATAAAAAACCCCATAGACCAACAAGCGATGAAAAAGATATTGTCGATAAAATGGCGCATCTTGCGGCAATAGCGATTGAACGCAAACAGGATGAAAGCGAGTTACGGATTGCCGCCCAGGCCTTTCAATCACATGAAGCCGTTTTGGTAACCGATAGCGACCATAATATTCTTCGCGTTAATTCCGCTTTTAGCAGAATCACTGGCTATACCGCAGCAGAAGTTATCGGGAAAAACCCCAGAATTTTATCATCAGGACGACAGGATAACGCTTTTTATCAGGCAATGTACGATGAACTGACCCATAATGGAGCATGGGAAAATGAAATATGGAATAGACGTAAAGATGGTTCAATTTATCCTGAATGGCTATCTATTACTTGTGTTAAAAACAGTGAGAACAAAATTACCCATTATGTTGCCGTGTTCTCTGATATCACTGATAAAAAAAATGCTGAAGAGGAAATTTATAATTTAGCTTTTTATGATCCACTGACGACATTGGCAAACAGACGTTTATTGCTGGACAGGTTGAAACAAGAAATTGTTGTTGCCAAAAGGCATCAACAATATGGTTCTATAATATTTTTTGATCTTGATAAATTTAAAATACTGAATGATTCACTTGGTCATCAAGCCGGTGATGAGTTACTGAAACAAGTCGCCCAAAGAATAAAATCCGTCATCCGTGAAGAAGATACCGCTTGCAGACTGGGAGGAGATGAATTTGTTGTTCTGATTTCCTGTCATGAATCGGATTTATCACGAGCATCCGAGCAGACGATGATCGTTGCGGAAAAAATCAGACATGTCATTAATCAGCCTTTTATTCTGGAAGCTGGTGAATATAATGTTTCTGCAAGTATTGGTATTACCCTGTTTCCGGAATTAAGCAAGCAGGCAGAAACTATATTGCAACATGCTGATACCGCCATGTATCAATCTAAAGCTAATGGCCGTAATACCATTCATTTTTTTCAACCCAGCATGCAGGAGCAGGCCAATTACCGCGCCTTAATGGAAAAGGAACTTAAAATTGCGATTAAAGAGAAGCAATTTATCCTGCATTACCAACCTCAAATTGATCAACAGGGCAAAATTATAAGCGCAGAAGCATTGATCCGCTGGCAGCATCCTGTTAAGGGGATAGTTTCACCCGGTGAATTTATTTCTATTGCAGAAGACAGTCAGCTAATTCTAGCCATTGGCCAATGGGTTATACGCCAAGCATGTGAACAAATAGTTAACTGGGAAAGCCAGGGACAACAGTTAAATCATATTTCCGTTAATGTGAGTCCCAAACAATTCCGTCAGGATGATTTTGTAAGTCAGGTCAAAAGAATTATTGAAGAGACGGGTATAAAGGCCAACGAGTTGATGTTAGAGCTCACGGAAAATATTTTAATAGATGATATTGACGATACGGTTAACAAAATGTATCAGTTAAATAAATGTGGCGTTACTTTTTCAATTGATGATTTTGGGACAGGGTACTCTTCATTAGCTTATTTAAAACAATTGCCGTTAAAGGAGTTGAAGATTGATCAAGGCTTCATTAGAGATATTTTGATAGATGCTAATGATGCCGTGATAGTTGAAACGATTATTTCCATGGCCCGTAGCTTAAAATTGGATGTCATTGCCGAAGGAATTGAAAGAGAAGAGCAGCTGACGTTCTTAAATGAAAAAAAATGTCCGGCATTTCAAGGGTTTTATTTTGGTCGCCCCGTTGATAGCGATGACTTTTTTGCATTATTTGGTGAATAATTGAAGCGCCCATTTTATAAAACGACAGAACCCCTTATGTATGTCGCGAAACCGGACAAAGTAATTGACGTCGAACAGAATATTCACGGAAAAAATAATACGGTAAAATCACTAACAGAAAAAGCATTGGCTCGTACCCGCTTCATGTGAATTACTTACGTCACCAAGGTGTGGTCATTGCTGATATGTTTTGAAACAGTATTTGTGGTTAATTTCAGTGGTATCCTGAAAGGTCAGGTTACTGCCCAACAAGGTACTCAGGAAAAAGAACAGCAATTGGCGAAAGACTGCATTTCAAAACAAGTTTGTGAGAAAGGCGTTAGGAATCATCCGTTGACTGAAGAGCAGAAAATTTCGAACAGAAGTGAACCCAAAATGCGCTCTCGTGTTGAACATGTGCTTGCTGCTCAAGCACAAATGGGTGGACATACTGTCAACACGATTGGAATATTACGAGCTGAAGTAAAAATAGGCATGGTGAGATTGGGTCAATTAATCAAGCGCAACAGGATAAATGTGCCTGTTTAGGCATAAAATGGCAGAAATGCCTAAAATCAGCGCTACTTTCAGTGGCGTGTCACTCCATAATTTGATTTTTTTCTAAAAACCAAATTATAGAGTTTTGCCGTAAGTAACTCACTATTTATAGAGATGCCCTGATGAAGTTTTTGTGTAAAGAATAGCAGAAAGAGTGCTTGTAAAAGGTAGGAATAGCGTTAGATAACGATGCCAAACATTTCTGCAAATACCCTAAATCTCATTTCAAAGTTGGTCAGAGAAAGTTCAGGAAAAATGGGCGTGGTTATAAGTATTTCTTTTTATAATGGTGCCTCAGGCCGGAATCGAACCGGCACGGTGTTGCCACCGCGGGATTTTA
>CAYNIU010000147.1:0-5828 GCA_964397365.1 uncultured Methylomarinum sp.
CTGATATTGCCAACGTTTTGCTTTGCTATTTTCAATAGCCGTATATTATTTCAACGAAATTATCTAAAGTCGTTTGATAACTTACAACCGTACTCTATTCGCAGCGTTAATTGGAAAGTGTGCAAAGATAATTACGGTTTATGTCAAAGATGGATTATAGAGAGGGAAAACCGACAAAAAACGAACAAAAATATGACAGTTTTGTCATTTTCTGGAGATGTTGAGCGGAAAACGCAAAATAACCGTCGTGCCTTTACCGATTCGGCTGATAACGGTGACGCTGCCATGATGCAGGTTCATGATTGACTTAACCAGAGACAGACCTAGCCCTGTACCTTGAGTATCTTTTACGCGGGCTTTATCGGCTCTGTAAAAACGATCAAAAATTTTAGGCAAATCCTGGTCATCAATACCGATGCCGTTATCGCGAACATGAATCTCAGCAAAATCCTGCTCTTGTTTTGCTGACAAATAAATACTGTCACCGCTGTTTGAATAGCTGATTGCATTGGCAATAATATTATTTAAAGCCCGCTGCAATAAAACCGGATCAATAAAAGCCTGGGCATGGCCTTCGATGTGAAAAGTGATTTTTTTTTCTGCGGCAATACTTTCGTAAAAAGAACAAATTTTCCTGATTTTGTTCTCAAAAATCATTTTTTTTAAATTGATTTTGGTATCAGGAGCTTCTGCCCGGGAAAGAAACAATAACTCATCAATCATTCGACTTAAGCGACTGAATTCTTCCATATTGGACTCCAGAATTTGTTGATATTCAGAAGCCGTTCGGGGACGTGATAGGGCTACTTCCGTTTCTCCCATTAAGTTATTGATCGGCGTACGTAACTCATGTGCCAGGTCAGCTGAAAATTGAGACATTCTGGCAAATGATTCTTCCAGACGGCCTAACATTTCATCAAATGCTATAGCTAATAGCGATAATTCTTTCGGCCATTTTTCAGAGGAAATAGTGTCAGCAAGGCGATTAATTGTGATGGATTGTACGGAACGGGTAATTTTATCTAAGGGTTTCAGGCCTTTCCGAGTAATCCAGAAGCCTGAAATTGTGGCAAAACATAAACCTGCAAACAGAACCAGTCCAAGCATTTTTTGATATTGTACAATTAGCGCTTCGTCCTGGGTGATATTCAGCGCCGTTTGAATTTGCCACTTTGTTGAGTCAACAGCGGTTGCCGGTAAAAAGTGTGTGCTCAATAAAAATTTCCGTCCGTCTTTTGTTTCAAACTTTACATCGGATTTGATAATATTTTCTTCATGATATTGAGGAAAAACCGATACAGGAAAAAGCATAGACATTTTTTCAGTTTCTACGACGACATGCTGTCGAGAATCTAAAACACGGAAATAGGAATAATGTGCCGAAGAAGGGTGAAATAATGCAGTGTGCCCTTCTTGAGCAGGAGGTGAATTTTCTCCAACCTGTTGTTTCAATAATTGTAGATTTGCGGGGGAATGATTTAATAAATCGTTTAATTTGGTTAATTCGGAAACAACTATTTGTTTGTGTTCCTGATCAATATTACTAACCAGTGTCCAGTAGAGAAAACCACATGCGACCAAAAGGCTGCTGCTGGCTGTGATTGCATATAAAGTGACCAGTTTTGTCGCTAATGACCATTTGTTTTTTTTAGCGTTGTTCGAAAACATAACCAACGCCTCTGACTGTGTGAATCAGCTTGTTTTTAAAACCATCATCAACTTTACGCCTTAAACGCCTGACGGCAACATCAACGACATTGGTATCACTGTTAAAATTAATTTCCCAGACTTGTTCAGCAATAAAGGTACGGGATAAAACTTCACCCTGTCTTCTGGCCATAAGTAGTAACAGCTGGAATTCCTTGGGAGTTAAGTCAATACGAACGCCGTCACGCTGAACCCGGTGGCGTATGGTATCAATTTCCAGATCAAGAATTGCAATAACATTGATTTGACGTATAGGACCCCGGCGAAGGATGGTGCGGATACGCGCCAATAATTCAGAAAAAGCAAAAGGCTTGACCAGATAGTCATCAGCGCCCAACTCCAAACCTTTTACCCTGTCTTCAATAGCATCTTTTGCTGTTAATAAAAGAACAGGCGTTTGTTTTTGACTTCGCCGTAAATCAGCCAGAATGGACCAGCCATCTTTTACAGGTAACATAATATCCAGAATGATCAGGTCATAGTAAATATGATCTATCTGATGTTGTCCATCCATACCATTGTTGGCAATATCGACCACAAATCCCTCTTCTTTAAGTCCTTTAGCCAAAAATGCAGCCGTTTTGAATTCGTCTTCAATAATAAGAATATGCATTAACCCAACTTTCGATAATAGAGTCTAATCATTTACATCTTTCATAACAAATTGAAAATTAATAATCATGCCCAAATACACCGGCAATATTATAAATTTATTTTTTTACCGTAACTACTCAGTGTATCTATGTATCCAATATCAGTCACTGACTCCAGAAGATAGCGTGAACACATCCACGTAGGCTAGAATGTGACCCCCATGGCGCATACACTTCTTCTGCAAACAACTGCAATTAAAGATTTCTCATTCGCTTAATTGCGCTGAGTAGTGACTTTATTTTTTACCTATCCTTCAAGTAGGATATAAACTTAAAACCGAAAGCTGGGTTAAAATTTTTATTTGGAGTTATCAGCCTGCTGTCTGTGCAATTTGGCTAATGCTGAATTCTCGGCGGCAGCTTCCCGGTATTTTTTGGCAATTGAACGACAATGACGGGCGGCATCGGCGCCTAAGGCCATTTTTGAATTATCGGTGCGTTCATAGGCTGATGCTAATTTTTCATGTTTTCGGGCTTTGTTTAAAAGCACAGCCGCTTCTTCATCATAACTTGCGGCAAGTTGTTCATGGTCTAACTTACTGCTCGCCTGTTCTACAGCCTCAGTCATTTTTTTGTGCATAGCATCACTGTGGTGAGCCATTTTTTCACTACACCCGGAAGCTAAGAGTATAAAAGCCGATACTGCCGTAATGGTCAATATTTTATTTGTTTTCAGTCGTTTCATATTATTTCTCCGTATTTGAAATACGCTTTAAAAAACAGTCAATTGTTAATTACTGACAATTAACTGTATGGGTTAAGGCGATACAAACTAACCGCCAAATTTATCGAACAGTATATTTTCTGAATCCACGCCCAGATCGTAGAGTATGTTTTCAACAGCTGAAATCATCATCGGTGGACCGCAAAGATAATATTCACAATCTTCTGGGGCAGGGTGGTTTTTCAGATAATTATCGTACAGAATCTGGTGAATAAATCCAGTCTCTCCCCGCCAGTTATCTTCCGGCAGAGGCTCTGAAAGGCCAATCGTCCAGTTGAAATTATCGAATTCCTCAGCAAGACGATTAAAGTCTTCAATATAAAAGACTTCGCCCAGACTTCTGGCACCATACCAGAAAGAAATTTTACGTCGGCTATGTAAGCGTTTCAGTTGATCGAAAATATGGGAACGCATAGGTGCCATACCGGAACCGCCGCCGATAAAAATCATTTCATTGTCAGTTTCCCGGGCATAAAATTCACCATAAGGGCCGGATATACTGACTTTATCACCAGGCTTCAAATTGTAAATATAGGAAGATACTTGTCCGGGCGGCGCTTCAGGTTGACTGGGTGGCGGTGAAGATATACGAACATTAAGCATAATGATACCTTCTTCTCCGGGATAATTGGCCATGGAATATGCGCGTGTGGTTGGCTTGTCAAGTCTGGCGGTGTATTGCCAAAGATTGAATTGATCCCAACTTGGGCGATATTCGGGGTCAATTTCAAAATCAGCATAACGAATAGAATAGGGGGGAGCTTCCAGTAAAATATAACCACCGGCGCGAAAATTGAGTTGTTTGCCTGCCGGTAGTTCCAAAATCAATTCCTTGATAAAGGTTGCCACACACTTGTTCGAACGGACGACACAATTCCATTTATGAACTTTCAATAACTCAACAGGCAGTTCTATTTCCAGATCTTCTTTGACAGCCACCTGACACGCCAGACGATAATGATGTCCTATTTGGGAATGAGTGAGTGTCGATTTTTCGGAGGCCAAAACCTCGCCACCTCCTTCGGTTATGATAACCCGGCATTGGCCGCAAGTACCGCAACCGCCACAAGCAGAGGGTAGATAGATATTATGGTCAGCCAGTGCCTGTAACAATTTATCACCGATTGGCGATTGCAATTGATAATTAGGGTCATGATTAATGTGGATATTAACCTGACCGCTGGCAACCAATCGGGAACGAACGATTAAAATGATCGTTACCAGAAGTAACACTATGCCGGCAAAAGCCAGCATGCTGAAAAGAATAGTTTCCTGTTCAACAGGCGTTAAAATGAATTGATTTAAAAACCATGTTTGCAGATCGCTCATATCAGCCATTCCTAAGTCTTCTGAGAAAAGGACCGAAACCATGTTCTCCCAACCAGTAATGCACCAGGTTATTGACGCCACGACTGGTTAGTGTGGCTCCGGCAAGAGCGTCAACCTGATGTCTGGCCTCAGGTGAACTTTGATTGATTGCTCCTTTTATAACACTAATGATTACTTTACCGGATGAGTCAAAGGCCTGTTTACCCTGCCATAGTTTTTGCCATCGGGGATTGGTGATTTCACCGCCTAGGCCGGGTGTTTCACCTTGTTGGTAAAAGGTGATGCCGGCAATGGTTTTGGCATCGCTGTCCAATGCCAGAAAACCATACAATGTTGACCATAAGCCTTTACCATAAACCGGCAGAATAATTTTTAGCCATTTATTGTCCTTTTTAACAAAATAAACAGGTATGAACTTAGGTCGTTGCTTTATATTGGCAATATCAAATTTTGATGGAATTTTTTCACCATATTTAGGACTTTTAGCTAGAACGTCAATAGTCAATTTTTCAAATTTACTGGTGCTTTGGTTAAGGAAGGTTCCTGTTTTTAAGTTAATCCAGCGTTTTTCGATTGTTTTTTTATAAATCCCATCAATATCGCTATTTTCATTGTATAAATCAGCAACTATCAGAATATTTTTTATTTTTTCCAGACGTTGATTTTCTTTTTGCCGGGGCGCTAATTTGACAGCGGCAGTTGATACCAGAAAAGAGGCAATCAAACAAATACCTATGACCACCAGATAGGTTTTTAAAATACTACTGTTATCCTTAGCCATATTTATTTCCTTTTAATTCAGTGGCAGCGGTCTTTTCCGACCGGTAAAAACCAGATTTGATATAAAGATATTAAAATCTGCGCACTTAGCGAAATACCCAGAAAAGCGCCGGCAATAACAACAGTATAGGCGTAGACTGGATCCCATTTGGTTAAAAACCAGGACAGAATATCAATATACATAGCCAGAAAAGGAGTCACTATCAAAGGATATTTAATCCATCCCGGTAATACTGACAGTATAAAAATATTCCCCAGAACAAATAATATCAGGCCGATGCCAAATAAATGAATATGAGAAAGTTTGACTAAAGTCTGTAGCGATTCACCGGTATCAACCTGAGCGACTTTACGTATTCCTTCATAAGTAGACAAGTCAGGAATATTGAGTCCTGAAGCAGGCGTATGGCAATTCAAGCAGGTTTTGGCGAGAATAGGATGGATGGTGGAAGTATAGGTTTCTTCAGGAGTATTGTCTTTAAGCCATTCTACTATCACATGGCGGTCATTCGCTTCAATATAACCGGCCATAGGGCCGCGAATAGCGCCTTCCAGTTTTGTGCCGCTACGGTTGCCGTAATAAGTATCGACAATATCTTCTATGGACAATCCCGGTTTGCCGTCATGCCCCTGAT
>CAYNIU010000148.1:0-5763 GCA_964397365.1 uncultured Methylomarinum sp.
GCAATTGATGAAAGAAGGCGCTAAATACCGTTTTTATATTCCTTCTGCTTTAGCCTACGGAGAACGCGGCGCCGGTCGCGCTATTGGTCCAAATTCCACACTGATTTTTGATGTTGAACTGATCAAGATTCAATAATACAGTTATGCAGTCGCTGTAACTTCTCAAGATTGCCAGCTGTAATGAGGAGACCCGTGACTAATATCAGACCTTTTGAGGCATGGATGCCGAAGAGAGCCTACAAGGATGTATTCACGGCGTGTCTGAGATTAACCACAGGTCTCCTCCGCCACCGGAATAATGAAAAGTTACCAGTCTCTTTTCATAAAGCCTTGCCCAGCAAGGCTTTTTTTATTGATTTCAATTTATGACAGCTTATCAATTATTCGCGACCACGCCTAAAGCTATGGAATCCATATTGGCTGATGAAATACACGCTTTGGGTGGCCATAATATCCAGCAGACACTGGCCGGCGTTTCCTTTCAGGGCGATCTGGCAACGGCGTATAAAGCTTGTCTGTGGTCACGCACTGCCAACCGTATTCTGTTACAGCTTGCTGTTTTTGAGGTTGAATCTCAACAAGACCTGTATGATGGTATAAAAAAAATCAACTGGTTTGAACATATGAAGCCTGATGATACCTTTGCCGTCACTTTCAGCGCCAAGAACAGCAAAGTCATTAACAACACCCATTTTGGGGCGTTAAAAGTGAAAGATGCGGTGGTTGATCAGATGCGCAGTAAATTCCAGAAACGACCCAATATCGACATCCATCAGCCCAATATTCGTATCAATGTCTATTTACAGGGAAAAACAGCGCAACTCAGTCTGGATCTGTCCGGGGAAAGTCTGCATAAACGCGGTTACCGAGATGTCAGTATTGCCGCACCGATCAAGGAAAATCTGGCTGCCGCCATGTTGTTACGTTGCGGTTGGCCGGAGATTGCCGCACAAAACGGTTCACTCATCGACCCCATGTGCGGTTCCGGCACATTATTACTGGAAGCTGCGATGATTGCCGCCGATTATGCCCCCGGTCTGTTGCGTGAGCATTTTGGCTTCCTTGGCTGGAAAAAGCATGACGCCGATTGTTGGCAACACATACTCACAGAAGCCGAACAGCGTAAAACAGCAGGGGTTGCCAAACTGCCGGTCATTGTTGGCTTTGATCAAAGTCGGCGTACCGTGGTAACTGCCTTGAAACATATTGAAAATGCCGGATTACAAAATAAAATACATGTCGAAAAACGTGATATTGGCAATGCCGAAGCCGCCGAAAGCTGGCCTAAAGGCTTGCTGATTTGTAATCCGCCTTACGGCGAACGGCTGGGAGATGAACAACAAACAGCTGAACTCTATCGCCGCTTTGGTGAGCTATTGAAACAACGATTTATCGGCTGGAAAGCGGCGATGATTATCAGCAACCCGGAACTGGGTTTCCGCTTGGGAATTCGTTCACAAAAACCGATCACCCTGTTTAACGGCGCATTAGAATGTAAATTACTACGTTTTAATATCGAGGAAAAAGCTTTTTTTATCCCTAAGAGTAAAACTCAGCAGGATCGTATCAGCCACATTCAGCAGGACTGTCCCGACAGTCATGCAGAAATGTTTGCCAATCGCCTGAGAAAAAACCTGAAAAAAATAAGGAAATGGGCGAAACAAAACAATATTCATTGTTACCGCATTTATGATGCTGATTTACCAGAATATGCTGTCGCTGTAGATATTTATCAGGGCGAGAAAACCTGGGTTAATGTACAGGAATATGAGCCGCCCAAATCGATTAGCGAACATAAGGCCAATGAGAGACTGGCCGGTATTCTGGCGGAAATCCCAAAAGTACTGAATATAAATAGCGAACAGGTCTTTTTAAAAATCCGCCGCAAACAAAAAAACACCAACCAATACGAAAAACACAGCAATCAGGGCAACTTTCATATCGTTGATGAAGGCCATTGCCGCTTTTGGGTGAATTTTGAAGATTACCTGGACACCGGTTTATTTCTGGATCATCGCCCCATTCGCACAATGATTCAGCAGCAAGCCCAAGGTAAGCGCTTTCTGAATTTATTTGCCTATACCGGCACAGCTACTGTGCATGCTGTGCTTGGTGGAGCAGCGTCCTCAACCACGGTGGATATGTCTAATACCTATTTGCAGTGGGCGCAACGTAATTTCGATTTAAATCAAATCACTGGCAATCATCAGTTGGTTAGGGCCAATTGTCTGGATTGGCTGGAAAATCAAGCTCAACAAGCCGACAAAATGCAATTTGATCTGATTTTCCTTGACCCGCCTACTTTTTCCAACTCCAAAAAAATGGATGAGGCTTTCGACATACAAAACGACCATGTCGCTGTAATCCACCATGCTTCATCATTGCTGGCGACTAACGGGACGCTGTATTTCTCAACCAATTTCAGACGCTTCAAAATGGCTACGGATCAACTCACTGATTTAATCATTGAAGATATTAGCCGCATAACCATTCCCGAAGATTTTGCCAGAAACCCGAAAATTCACTATTGCTGGAGAATTCAGAAATGAGCGAATGTATCCATATCATTGTCAGTGGCCGCGTACAAGGTGTGTATTTTAGAGCGTTTACCCAAAAACAAGCTCAAAAACTTAATATTAGCGGCTATGCCAAAAACCTTTCAAATGGTGATGTAGAAATTGTAGCCAAGGGGGAAAAGTCGCTCATCGAACAATTTATCAACTGCTGCCATAAGGGGTCAATACTGGCAAAAGTCAATAAGGTCAAAATCCTGCAACCATCATCAGAAAAAGAATTTGTCGGGTTTGAGATTTTGTAACTCATAAATACGCCACGTAAAAAAACCCCGGTTGCCTTAACAGCCGGGGTTTCTGGAACTAAAGCTATACGCTTCAGGCTGACGGACAATTACATCATACCGCCCATACCGCCCATACCGCCCATACCGCCCATATCAGGCATTGCAGGAGCTTTCTCATCAGCTGGTTCATCAGCCACCATGACTTCAGTTGTGATCATTAAACCGGCAACTGAAGCAGCATTTTGTAATGCAGAACGAGTCACTTTGGCAGGATCCAGGATACCCATTTCGATCATATCGCCGTATTGACCGGTTGCCGCATTGTAACCGAAGTTACCTTCGCCTTGAACGACTTCGTTCAGAACCACTGAAGATTCATCGCCTGCGTTTTTAACGATTTGACGCAGAGGTTCTTCCATTGCCCGACGCAGAATGTTAATCCCCACTGTTTGGTCATGATTAGCGCCTTCTAAGTCTTTAATTGCAGTCAGTGCGCGAACCAGCGCAGTACCACCCCCGGCAACCACGCCTTCTTCAACGGCTGCACGAGTAGAATGCAAGGCATCTTCAACACGCGCTTTTTTCTCTTTCATCTCTACTTCGGTCGCCGCGCCGACTTTAATCACCGCAACACCACCGGCCAGTTTAGCCAGACGTTCCTGTAATTTTTCCTTATCGTAATCTGAAGTTGCTTCTTCAGCTTGTGCGCGAATTTGCGCGACACGACCGGTAATTTGATCTTCAGCGCCGGCGCCATCAATAATAGTGGTGTTTTCTTTACTGATATGTACCTTTTTCGCAGTACCCAGTTGATCAATTTCTGCTTTTTCCAGAGACAGACCCACTTCTTCAGAAATAACCACACCGCCTGTCAAAATTGCAATATCCTCCAGCATGGCTTTACGACGATCGCCAAAACCCGGCGCTTTAACAGCCGCCACTTTAACGATACCGCGCATATTGTTAACAACCAGAGTCGCCAATGCTTCGCCTTCCACATCTTCGGCAATGATCAGCAACGGACGACTCGCTTTGGCGACGCCTTCCAGAATCGGTAATAAATCACGGATATTGGAGATTTTTTTGTCAAACAGCAGAATATAAGGACTCTCCAGTTCAACGCTCATGCTATCCTGATTATTGATAAAGTATGGTGACAAATAGCCACGGTCAAATTGCATACCTTCAACTACATCCAGCTCGTTATCCAGACCGGAACCTTCTTCAACGGTAATTACGCCTTCTTTACCGACTTTTTCCATAGCTT
Source organism: uncultured Methylomarinum sp. (assembly GCA_964397365.1). GTDB lineage: Bacteria > Pseudomonadota > Gammaproteobacteria > Methylococcales > Methylomonadaceae > Methylomarinum. The sequence goes on from CAYNIU010000148.1 coordinate 4,068, forward strand.
CAGCGATGATAGTACCGACTGACTCATCAGAGTTTGCAGAAATGGTGCCTACCTGGGCAATGGCTTTGTTGTCTGCACAAGGTTTAGCCGCCGCTTTAATGGCTTTTACCGCTTCCGTAACAGCCTGATCAATACCGCGCTTCAGATCCATTGGATTCATACCCGCAGCCACTGATTTCAGGCCTTCGTTAACGATTGATTGCGCCAAAACTGTTGCAGTCGTGGTGCCGTCACCCGCCACATCAGAAGTCTGCGAAGCCACTTCTTTCACCATCTGAGCGCCCATGTTTTCGAATTTATCTTTTAATTCGATTTCTTTCGCGACAGATACGCCATCTTTAGTAATAGTCGGCGCTCCGAAACTTTTTTCCAGAACCGCATTACGACCTTTTGGACCTAAAGTGACTTTTACTGCATTTGCCAGAATGTTAACGCCTGCTGCCATTGAAGTACGAGCGTCACCACCAAATTTTACGTCTTTTGCTGCCATTTTCTTTCCTGAATTCTTAAATAATGGTTAGTATGAAATTTAGGCTTAACCTAAAATACCCATGATGTCTTCTTCACGCATCACGATAACGTCTTCGCCATCAACTTTGACTTCGGTACCTGAATATTTACCAAACAGAACCTTATCGCCCACTTTAACTTCTAAGGCGCGAATTTCGCCATTATCCAGTTGCTTGCCATTACCTACCGCTAAAACTTCGCCTTCGCTGGGTTTTTCCGCTGCGGAACCTGGCAATACAATACCACCTGCAGTTGTTGTTTCTTCTGCAACACGTTTAACGATGACTCTGTCGTGTAACGGACGTATTTTCATCAATGTCTCCTAACAATTAAAAAATTAAGGTTTAAAATAGTTATTAGCACTCGCTAGTAATGAGTGCTAATAATAATCAGCTTTTGCACTCTGTCAAGTTCTTTGGCATTATTTATTGATTACTTCATCATCTCACCAACAAATGAACGACCAACAATTACTTCGTTACAGCCGACAAATCATGTTGCCGCAAATTGATATCGAGGGTCAGCAAAAATTGCTCGATGCCAAAATTCTGATTATCGGCGCCGGCGGTCTTGGCTCTCCTGCATCAATTTATCTGGCTGCTGCAGGCATTGGACAGATCACCCTTTACGATAACGATCAGGTTGATTTATCCAATCTGCAAAGACAGATTGCTCATACCACTGACGATATTGGGACGGATAAAGTTATTTCAACCCAAAAAAACTTAAAAAAAATAAATCCGGATACAAAAATTATCGCTTGTAATGAACGACTGAAAGGAAAGAGACTGAACGAAGCGATCAATCAAGCTGATTTGGTTCTTGACTGCAGTGATAATTTTACCACCCGTTTTGCCATTAACAGCGCCTGTATTTTGACTAAAACTCCCTTAGTCTCAGGCGCGGCCATTCGTTTTGAAGGACAGGTATCAGTGTTTACACCGGGTAGTAATGACAGTCCCTGCTATAACTGCCTTTATAGCAGCGATGGAGAAGAATTACAAAATTGCGCCACTAACGGTGTAATTGCCCCCATCACCGGTATAGTCGGCAGCATTCAGGCTATGGAAGCCATGAAAATCATCATCTCCACAGGACAACCCTTAGTTGGAAGGTTGTTACTCTTGGACGGACTTAACATGGAATGGAATATCATGACTCTCAGAAAAAACCCGTCCTGTCCAAG